>NZ_JBFPJI010000145.1:0-8218 GCF_040838205.1 Bacillus sp. S4 | reverse complement strand
GAAAAACTGCACCTCCAGTTGTTAGACTGTGTCTAACAACTGGGGTGCAGTTCAATATCCTCACGTTCTTTTTCTTTATATGTTCATCTTTTCTTTCAATTGTAATCCTGTAATGGATTGTAATACATCCATTACCTCTCCAAAAGTCATATCAAAAATCGTTTTATCTTCTATGTATGGAAACTGTCTAAAACGATTTTCTAACATTTTCACTGCATCCGATGTGAAATTTGCGCTATCAATGCCAAATTCTGTTTCAAGAAGCACGATCCAATCTAACACGTGAAAACCTAATCCATTTACGAATGAAATCAGTTTTTCTTCTGGCTGTGAAGCTAAGAATACGTTTCGCTCCATCTCACTAAAAAGTTCTTCTCCTAAAATTCCTGCTAACTCATCATCATGTTCGCGTTCAATAATCTCTTCATAACCGTAATCATCAACAAGCTCTTCTACTTCTTCACTATCTGCAAAAAGTAATTGACTAAGAATTGCATCTTTCTTAAATTCACTGTTTTGTACAACTTCTAAAAAACTTGTTTCCCATCCATTTTCTAATTTCATATTTATAACTCCTTTATATGCTTTACTTATAATAACTGTGCCCAAAATAGCCTAATGGTAACCTTCACTCTTTTTTTTACAAGAAATATTTCTCGCTACATTCCCACGTCTAACATTCCACTTTATTCAATATATATGAGACAAGCCCCTCAATTTCTCCTTCGAAAATATCAACTTCTCGTAAATGGTAGAATGTAGTTTGCAACTCATTGCCCTTGTGATATATATAAATTTTCTTTTCTAAAGCAATTGCCATCCCTAATTCTGTATGACTTCCATTTCCACCATTTAGTATGAGTAAGAAGACATCAGCTTCTCGAATCGCTTCTTGTTCTTCTTCACCAATCTTTTGCAATTGTTCTCTATTGGTTGCTCTTTCATTTTTCGTCCAATCATATGTATGCTGCCATCCCACTTCTTTCAACTGGCTTGATACGAAACGAACAAGATGTTTATTTTGAAATCCTGAAGCAATATAAAATTTCATTTATATCCACTCCTTCAATATGTATGGGGAAACTCCTTTTTTAGCGTTAATGGGATTTTTCCAAAAAAAATCCCCATCTTTAGAACTTATTTTCGTTTCAATGATGGGGTGCTTCATGGTCTTCTTTTATTTTTTTCTTTTTATAACTTTCATCAGCTAACATTTCTAGTTCAGCTGTTATTTCTGATTTTTCAAGCTCTCGTTCTTGTGAAAATTTCCGTGAAATATAAACAATAACACTACCAACGTACAACACAAAGCATATAATAAGTGCAGTATTTTCATAGAGACTTAGCTCCAACACAGTCACTCCTAATCCATTCGTATTTTCACGCTTAATCAATTGGAATTTCCCTATTAACCATTTGTTATCCCGCATTAACGGGCAGTAAGACCCCCACCTCAAAATTCAGCAAAAACAAAGAAGTTAGATGTGGGATTAACTGCCCGTAAAAGCCCGATTGGTTCAACTAATAATCAGTGGGGGATGCCCCCCCACTGATTAAAGTTTCACTTTATTGTAACATAAAAATATCAATTCTTGGAATCTTTCATCCTACTAAAAAAGACATGATTGTTTAATCATGCCTCTGAAATATGTTGAATGATAGTTTTAATCGCTTCTTTTCCATTATATTTTTTTAATGCTGTTTTATACGTCTCATTATTATGAGATAGCTCTTCTATATGCTTTATAAGCGAGTTCACCGTTACATCCTCTTCGTATAATACCGATGCATACCCTTGTCTTTCAAAGGATTCAGCATTTAAAATTTGATCTCCACGGCTTGCAAATTTCGATAACGGAATTAAAACCATCGGCTTTTGCATTGTTAAAAATTCAAAAATCGCATTGGATCCCGCACGTGAAATGACAAAATCTGTTGCTGCTAATATATCCGGCAACTCTCCATGTACATATTCAAATTGTCTATATCCTTCTGTATTTTGTAAGGATTCATCAAGATTTCCTTTTCCGCAAAGATGCACAATTTGATAATTTTTCAGAAGATCTGGAAGTGCCGACCGAACCGTTTCATTAATTTTCTTTGCTCCTAAACTTCCTCCCATAACAGTAATAACTGATTTCTTACGGGAAAACCCTAGAAACTTTAAACCTTTTTCAAGATTTCCTCTTAGTACGTCTTCACGTACAGGCGATCCTGTATATATTACTTTTTCTTTCGGTAAGTGCTTCGCAGCTTCTTCAAATGTAACAAATATTTTCGAGGCAAAACGGAGCGCAATTTTATTTGCTAGTCCAGGTGTCATATCAGATTCATGTAATAAAACTGGCACCCTATTTAGCCATCCTCCAATTACGACTGGTACGGATACGAAACCACCTTTTGAAAAAATAACATCCGGTTTTAGTTTACGAATTGTTACGTACGCATCCATAACACCCTTCATCACGAGAAAAGGATCTTTTATATTTTTTAAATCAAAATAACGACGTAGCTTCCCGCTTGCAATACTATGATACGGAATTCCTTCTTTTTCTATAATCGTTTTCTCAATCCCTTGATGAGAACCAATATAAGAGATACCCCAGTTCTGCTTTTGTAAATGTGGAATAATTGCTAAATTAGGCGTTACATGCCCTGCCGAACCGCCACCTGTAAAGACTATTTTTTTCATACGTCTCCCCCTTCTACACTATAGTACACTAAAATACCTTGCCTCAGGGTGAGAAAATACCATAGCCGTTACAGACGCTTCTGGCTCCATCATAAATCCTTCTGTTAATGAAATACCTATTTCTTCTGGATGAATTAAGCGAAATAATTTTTCTTGATCAGCAAGTTCTGGGCATGCTGGATAACCAAATGATACGCGTATTCCTCTATATTTTGTACGGAATCTCTCTTCCATCGTCAGTTCAGGTGAATCTGAAATTCCCCAACGATCACGAATAAGCATATGTGTTTTTTCAGCAAGTCCTTCTGCTAATTCAAGTGCTAACGACTGAATCGCATGACTGCGTAAATAATCTCCCTTCGCCTTCCATTCCTCTGCAATATCTCGAACCCCTTCTCCAACGGTAACAGATAAGAAAGCGACATAATCCATCTCATCTCCAATCGGGCGTATATAATCTCCTAAAGTACGGTATGGTGCTTTCCCTTGTCTCGGAAATTCAAATCGCTCTATGATACGTGTGTGATCTTCCGGATCGTATATAATTATATTTTGTCCATCACTTTGCGCCGGGAAAAATTGATACACCGCTTTTGGTTTTAACCAAGATTGTCCTTCCACCAATAATTCGTCTATTAAATCATTCAATTCATGCGCTCTTTTATCTCCCTCTTTCAAAAGCTTCTTCACATTTCCTTTTAATCCAAGGTGATGTCCAAGTAGCATTTGTCTATTTAGAAATGGAGCGAGATGTGCAACGGGAATATCGCGTAATACAATTCGTTTTGTTGAATCAGGTAACATAACCGCCGCCTTCGCTAATGGCTCAATTACTGCGGGAATTTCTATTTTCTTCTCCTCTTGTTTCACAACATGAAGATGGTGTTCCTTTTTATCTCGCTTCATCTTTTCACGTTCTTCTTCTTTTTGTAATTTGTTAATAATATCAAGACCTGTCATCGCATCACTTGCATAACATACAAGCCCTTTATATGATGGCGAAATACGATTATCTGTAAATTTCCTCGTTAGTGCTGCACCACCTACAACAATTGGAATATCAATATTCGCTGCTTTTAAATCTTCGGCAGTCGTTACCATTTGTTGCGCTGATTTTACTAACAAACCAGAAAGACCAATAATATCAGGTTTCTTTTCTTGTACTTCTTGAACAATTCGATCCGAACGAACATTAATTCCTAAATTAATAATTTCATATCCGTTATTTGATAAAATAATTTCAACGAGGTTTTTCCCAATATCATGTACGTCACCTTTTACAGTCGCTAATAATACTTTCCCTTTTTTCGCACTATCACTAGATTCCATATGTGGCTCTAAATAACTTACGGCAGCTTTCATACTTTCAGCACTTTGCAATACTTCAGCAACGATAAGCTCATTACCATTAAATAATCGCCCCACCTCATCCATTCCTGTCATAAGTGGACCATTAATAATATCCAGAGGTTTTCGTCCTTCTGTAAGCGCGAGACTTAGATCTTCTTGTAGTCCTTGCTTCGTACCTTCTACAATATAATTTGCCAGTCGTTCATCAAGCGTTAGCGTTTCTTGTACAACGATATCTTTCTTTTTGGCAACACGATAAAAGTTTGTGAATTTTTCTAACGTTTCTTTCGTCGTTTCAAATAATAATGCATCCGCAAGACGTTTTTCTTCCTCTGGAATTGACGCATAGCGCTCTAATTTTTCCGTGTTAACAATCGCATAATCTAATCCTGCTTTCGTTGCATGGTATAGAAAGACAGAGTTCAATACTTCACGTCCAGCTGGTGGTAAACCAAAAGATATGTTACTCACACCTAGAATCGTTAAACATTCTGGTAACGCTTCTTTAATAAGACGAATTCCTTCTATAGTCGCTGCCGCTGAACCTATATATTCTTCATCACCTGTTCCTACAGGAAACACAAGCGCATCAAAAATAATATCAGATGGGCGTATACCATACTTCTTCGTTAGTAATTCATAGCTTCTTTTAGCAATCTCTATCTTTCTTTCTGCACTAACTGCCATACCATCTTCATCAATTGTCCCTACAACTATCGCAGCACCGTATTTCCGAAGAAGGGGTGTCACTTTTTCAAAACGTTCTTCTCCATCCTCTAAATTAATAGAATTGATAACACCTTTTCCTTGAATATAAGTAAGAGCTTTCGCCATAACATTTTCATCTGTTGAATCAATCATAATTGGTACTTTTAACACTTTCGTAACTTCTGCCAAGAATCTTTCCATATCTTCTATTTCATCACGATCAGGGTCTGCCATACAAATATCAATAATATGAGCATTTTTCTTCACTTGCGCTCTTGCCACTTCAGCAGCCTCTTCAAATTTCCCTTCTGCTACTAATCTTTTAAACTTACGCGATCCAATTACGTTCGTCCTTTCTCCAACAAATAGGGGCCTCATAGAATCATCGTATTGCAACGCTTCTAGTCCACTAATTCCATGTCCAACCCTTTCATGATGCTCACGAGGATTAATCGAGGCAAGCGCCAATTTCATTGCACTTATATGTTCTGGTGTTGTGCCACAACAACCACCAATAATATTAATCCATCCTTCTTCAGCAAAACGTTTTACTTTTTCAGCAAGTGACGCCGGAGATTCGTGATAATGCCCATCTTCATCAGGAAGACCAGCGTTTGGATAACAAGAAATATAACACTCCGATAAATCAGATAGAGAACGCATATGTTCCCTCATAAATTCTGGACCAGTAGCACAGTTTAACCCAACCGATAATGGCTTCATATGCTCTACCGATAAATAAAAGGCTTCGATTGTTTGACCCGCTAAAGTCGTTCCCATCGGTTCAATTGTTCCAGAAATCATAATAGGTACTATTTTGTTTAGTTCTTCAAACGCCGCTTGAATTCCAAGGTACGCAGCTTTCACATTACGCATATCTTGACTCGTCTCAACGAGCAATACATCAACTTCTCCTCTTAATAGTCCTCTCGCTTGCCTTGTATAGGCTTCGATTAACTCTTCAAAAGTTACACCACCTGTAACACTAATGGCTTTCGTCGTTGGTCCCATCGCTCCCGCAACATATACTTCTTTCCCACTTCCTTTGACTGCTTGCTTCGCCAAAAACGCTGCCCTTTCGTTTAACTCTTCATCTAAATGAGACAATGCATAATCACTTAATACAATATTTGTTGCACCAAACGTATTCGTTTCAATAATATCTGCTCCAGCTTCAATGTAGACTTTATGAATATTTAAAATCACATCTGGTCTTGTTTTTACTAAATATTCATTACAACCTTCGTATTCTTCTCCTCCAAAATCTTCCGCTGTTAAGTCTTCTTGCTGGATCATCGTTCCCATTGCACCATCTAATATTAAAATTTCATGTTGTAATCTCTCTTCTATTCGTTTCATCAATTAATACCCTCTTTCACTTCTTGCTTTTCTCTCACATATTTCACGAGATGTTCTGTAATTTCATATTTTAAAAACGGCGTAATAAGATAAATACCGTTAAAATATTTCATTGCCGCATCAATCAACTCTTGTGAAATACGAATTCCTTCCTCGATAGCAGCCTCTTTCGTTTTATGTCCATCCATTCTTTGTCTTACCTCTTCAGGGAGCGTAATACCCGGTACTTCAAAATGAAGAAAATCTGCATTCCGCTTACTTACTAACGGCATAATTCCAATAAAGATAGGTTGTTCCAAATGCTTTGTCGCTTCATATACTTCTTCTATTAAAGCAACATCATATATCGGCTGCGTTAAGAAATATTCAGCTCCAGCATCAATTTTTCGTTCCATTCGCTTTACCGCTGCTTTTAAATGCCTTACATGAGGATTGAATGCCCCTCCGACAGAAAATCTTGTTGCCGGACCAATTGATTTCCCTAAAATAGAGCGACCGTCGTTCATCTCTTTAATCATTTTAATTAGCTCTATAGATGACAAATCATATACAGAAGTTGCACCTGGAAAATCACCAACGCGCGCTGGATCACCAGTTAAAGCTAGCACTTCCTCCATACCTAATGCTGATAATCCAAGCAAGTGAGACTGTAGTCCAATGACGTTATGATCTCTACACGTTAAATGCGTCAATACTGGAATATCATGCTTCGTTAATAATGCACCCATAGCCATATTCGAAACGCGAGGAGATGCTAATGAATTATCTGCTAGAGTAATAGCATCCGCTCCAGCCCTTTTCAGTGCTCTTGCCCCTTCAAAAAAACGCTGCGTGTCTAACGTTTTCGGTGGATCTAATTCCACTACAACTGTCGTTTGTTTCTTTGCCTTTTCTGCGAGAGTAACATGAGCTCTCGAACGCTTCTCATGTGTATGGACCACTTTAGGCCTTTGAATCGTCTCCTTTGCTATTACAGGTGCAACATTTGCAATAGCACGTTTCATTCCTTCAATATGTTCCGGGGTAGTACCACAACAACCACCTAATAAACGAATACCTTGTTCAATAAAGTTTGGTGTCATCTCTTCAAAATACGCTGGACTTCCCTCATATACGTAACGCCCCTCCACATAATTCGGGAGACCTGCATTCGGATATGCTGATAAATAGCCATTTTGAGGAATCGATATCATTTTGAAAGCTTCCGTCATATGAAGTGGCCCTAGTTGACAGTTCAATCCAACAACATTGGCACCGTAATCCAAAAGCTGTTTTAATATTTCATTGACATCATTCCCATTTTGAGTCGTACCTGCCTCATGTAACGCTAACTGAGCAACAATCGGAATATTCGTTTGTTTACGCAATACTTTAACGGCATGCAATAATTCAAATTCATCATAAAAAGTTTCTAATAGTAATCCATCAACCTGTTCTTCTAGTAAAGCACCTGCCTGCTCAAGTAACATAAATTCTCTCTCTATATCAGTCGTTGTAACAGCACCAATATGTTTCATACCTCCAATTGTCCCTAAAATTGCATTCCGCTCTGTTACTGATGCTTTCGCAATATTCACTGCCGCTTTATTAATTTGGACAACTTGATTTTCTAGACCATACATGCGGAGTTTCGCTTCATTCGCACCATACGTATTCGTTTGAATAACATCCGCTCCAGCAGCTACATATTGTTTATGGATCGATATAATTAAGTCCGGGTCAGACAAATTCAATTCTTCAAAACTACTTTGTAAACCATGCGAATGTAATAACGTTCCAACCGCACCATCACCTATTACAACTCCTTTTGATAATAAATCTAGTAATTTCACGAATCTCCCTCATTTCTATCAATATAAAAAACCCCCTCTTCACTTTGAAGAGGGGGACATAATTGTTCCTCCTCTTATTATGCAAAACACACGTTTTGCAGGTTTTAGCACCGTTTCAAACATTTAGTTTGAAGGTTGCCGGGTTTCACAGGGCCTTTCCCTCCACCGCTCTCAATAAGAGTTTGTCTTTATTATTTTATTTATGTAGCTAAAAGGAAATACGTTCCCCTTTTAACAATGTTTGTTAATTTTTTATAAATTTAGCATGCACTAAAAT
>NZ_JBFPJI010000144.1:0-8251 GCF_040838205.1 Bacillus sp. S4 | reverse complement strand
TGTAAATACAAATTAAAAAGCAGGTAGATGCATTCCATATATTGTATAATAGTATAGTAAGTATTTTTTTAAATATAGAATGGTATTACCCATTTACACAAAGGAGAGTTAACATATGGCTACTCGTCACATCATTACAATGTTAGAAAAAACATTACAAGTTGAAACAGAAAACACAATTTCTCATCTATCTAATTCTTTATCCGATCGTATTCTTTCACAAAGTGCAGCAGTACATGAAAACAATTGCTATCATACAATTGGCGAATGGTACAAAAATCATTTCTTATTCCAACAAGATGATTTCCTTTGGGCTAAATACGTTTTCTATGACGTATATTGTGAGGCTATAAAAAAACAAGGTCATCTTACAAAACGCGTTCGCCAAATATTAGAATCATTAGCTCGAAAACACGGAAAACAATACATTGCGTCTATACTAAATATACCATTTCCTAATGAACAGGAAAAAGGGACAGCATAAACCAATCCTAGATTCATTGTTTTCTAGAGAGATTACAAATAAAACGTTCATGCCACATGAACTAATGAAACCGGTGTCATGATAATGATTGAAGATATAATAAACAGGAAAACCCCCATTTACCTCTCTCGTCCATACGAATAGAGAAGTAAATGGGGGTATACTTGTTTCTTTATTAATTCATCATCTGCTTTATCAATTCTCGATTTCTCTTCTTAAATACTTCATTATGCGAAGAAACCATTCCGTACTCACTTGCATCTGGTTGAATAAATTGTTTCGCTTTATTCACAGCATTTCCAGCATCTTGGAACGCTCCTGCGATTAAATGTAATTTTCCGTCATGCTTTAAAATATCTCCAGCGGCATATAACCCGTCTACCGAGGACTCACTATTTGCATTCCCTGCAATATAATAATTATCAACAATAGCGACATCTAGCTCACTATTTTCCAATAATGTAATGTCACGTTCATATCCATGATTAATAATAACTTCTTCAACAGATAAATGAGAAACCTCTCCAGTTTCATGATTTGTTAATTCTACATGTTCAATCGCTTCATGGTTATCACCGGCAATTAATTTTGTAATCGATGTATTAAAGAAACATTCTGCCGAACTGTTCATAAGTTGTTTTACTTGTGCTTCATGACCAGATAATTCTTCTTTTCTATATGTTAAATAAACTTTTTTCGCAATCGGTTCTAATTCATTTGCCCAATCAATTGCAGAGTTCCCTCCGCCTGAAATAATTACCGTTTTATCTTTGAAACGTTTTAACGATTTAACTGTATAATTTAAATTTGAGACTTCGAATCTCTCAGCACCTTCAATTGATAACTTTTGTGGATTCAATATACCACTCCCAGTTGCGACGATCACTGTTTTTGAAAAATGTTCTTCCCCAGAGCTTGTTTTCAACGTAAAAATACCCTCTTCATTACGAATAATTGATTCTATTTTTGTATTCAATACAACTTCAGGTTGAAATGTTAATCCTTGTTGTACAAGTTGCTCAATTAATTTCTCACCCGTAACCGGTAACACTCCGCCAATATCCCAAATCATTTTTTCTGGATAAACATGTATTTTTCCACCTAACTGTGGTTGAAATTCTATTATTTTCGTTTTCATCTCTCTGAGTCCACTATAAAAAGCTGAATAAAGCCCTGCAGGTCCTCCGCCTATCACAGTTACATCAAACAATTCTTCTCGATTCATTCGTGCCCACTCCTCAGCTATTAGTAATTGATTATCATTCTCAATAAAATATAACCTGTTTCCGCAAAATTTACAATCAAAATTACTATTGACAATACACCTATATAAAATTATATTATTTAAAGAATCAATAGTGATAATCATTATCAGTTTGTTAATAATTAGCAAATTTGGGATTACATCTTCTTTCATTAATATGGTCAATACTATATTGTGAAATCTCATATTCAAGATTTTTAATAAATATTTTGTATTCTGTATTACCACTACTCTTTCAAAAAGATTGCAGTTAAACAAATTATTGTATACACATATCATCTATTTAAAGGAGAAAGACGATGAAAAAATTATTTATTTCACTAACAGTTCTGTTCGTCCTTGTTATGAGTGCTTGTAGCAACGGTTCAACAGACAAGAAGAACGACGCAAAAGGTAAAAAATCAGAAACAATTACATACCAATCAGAAAATGGTAAAGTAGAAGTTCCAGCAAATCCACAACGTGTTGTTGTCCTATCATCATTCGCTGGTAACGTAATGTCATTAGGTGTAAACCTTGTTGGGGTAGATTCATGGTCTAAACAAAACCCACGTTTCGATAGCAAACTGAAAAATGTCGCTGAAGTATCAGATGAGAATGTTGAAAAGATTGCAGAATTAAATCCAGATTTAATCATTGGTTTATCAAATGTTAAAAATGTTGATAAGTTAAAGAAAATCGCTCCTACTGTAACATACACTTACGGAAAAGTTGATTACTTAACACAACACTTAGAAATCGGTAAATTATTAAATAAAGAAAAAGAAGCAAAAACTTGGGTTGATGATTTCAAGAAACGCGCACAAACAGCTGGAAAAGACATTAAAGCGAAGATCGGTGAAGATGCAACAGTTTCTGTTGTTGAAAACTTCAACAAACAGCTTTACGTATACGGCGAAAACTGGGGCCGTGGAACAGAAATTCTTTACCAAGAAATGAAATTAAAAATGCCTGAAAAAGTAAAAGAAAAAGCTTTAAAAGAAGGATACTACGCATTATCTACTGAGGTATTACCTGAGTTCGCTGGTGATTACTTAATCGTAAGTAAAAACAAAGATACTGATAACTCATTCCAAGAGACAGAATCATATAAAAACATTCCAGCAGTAAAAAATAATCGTGTATATGAAGCAAACATGATGGAATTCTATTTCAATGATCCACTTACATTAGATTTTCAACTAGACTTCTTCAAGAAGAGCTTTCTTGGTCAATAATACAAACATGAGGAATTCTTAATTTAAGAATTCCTCTTCCTTTATTCTATGAAAAGAAAAGATGTGAAGCTGATGAAAAAAGAGCAAGACAACCTACGTTCCAACGCTTTTACATACAAATTAATTTTGAGTATCATTGCATTCTTTCTTATTTTTATGTTTGCAATGGTATTAGGTGCTGCAGATACTTCTATAAAAGACGTATGGTTAGCACTCACTTCCTCTGCTAAAGGAGATAAGCTATCCATCCTGCGTGAAATACGTTTACCACGTGAAGTTGCTGCTATTTTTGTAGGAGCTGGACTCGCTGTTTCTGGTGCAATTATGCAAGGATTAACTCGAAACCCACTTGCCGATCCGGGATTACTAGGCTTAACTGGTGGCGCAAATGCCGCACTTGCACTAACACTTGCTTTCAATCCTTCTATAAGCTACCTTTACTTAACACTAGCTTGCTTTATCGGTGCTGCAATTGGCGCTATTATGGTATTTGGAATTGGCATGGTGAAAAAGGGCGGACTTTCCCCTCTTCGAATTGTATTAGCTGGTGCTGCTGTTTCAGCATTTCTACTTGCAATCTCAGAAGGTGTTGGCATTTACTTTAAAATTTCACAAGATGTATCAATGTGGACGGCTGGGGGCGTAATTGGAACGAGTTGGAGCCAATTAAAAATTATTATTCCGGTTATTTCAATAAGTATATTTATCGCTATCTTACTTGCAAAGAAATTAACAGTTCTTAGTTTCAGTGAAGAAGTTGCCGTTGGACTCGGTCAAAAAATTATCGTTATTAAAACGATTTTATTTATCATTATTATCTTGCTTGCTGGTGCTTCTGTAGCACTTGTCGGAAACATGGCATTTATCGGACTTATGGTACCCCATATGGTTCGTCCAATCGTTGGACCAGACTACCGTTTTGTTATACCAATGTCAGCGATTGCTGGTGCTTCCTTTATGCTGCTCGCAGATACAATCGGACGTACAATTAACGCTCCGTATGAAACACCAGTTGCTGCAATCGTCGCAATTGTAGGATTACCATTCTTCCTATTCATTGTACGTAAAGGAGGAAGAACTTTCTCATGATGCAATCTATTCTAAAGAAACAACGCCTTATCATACTTGCATTACTTATACTTACCATCACAACAATTGTAATTGGAATGGGACTCGGTTCTGCCGCTCTCTCCTATGACAGATTAATCCCAACACTTATGGGACAAGGTACATTTAAAGAAGAATTCGTTTTATATTCTTTAAGGCTACCTAGAATCGTCATTACATTATTAGCTGGTATGGCTCTCGCTTTATCAGGTGCTGTATTACAAGGTATTACCCGAAACGATTTAGCTGAACCTGGTATTCTCGGCATTAACGCTGGTGCTGGTGTTGCAGTTTCTGTTTTCTTTCTATACTTCCCGATAGACGTAGGTTCATTCCTTTACCTACTACCCGTTGTTGGATTTATCGGTGCGTTTCTAACAGCTGTTCTAATTTACGTATTTTCATATAGTAAATCCACCGGCCTTCAGCCAATACGATTAACATTAACCGGCATCGGTTTTTCATTTGCACTATCTGGAATAATGATTGTCCTTATTTCATCCGCTGATCGTATGAAAGTGGACTTTATCGCCAAATGGATTGCCGGAAACATTTGGGGAGATGACTGGACATTTGTTTTAGCAATGCTTCCTTGGCTAATCGTATTAATCCCATTTGTCTTCTATAAAGCAAATCGATTAAATATACTAGCATTAAACGAGCCAGTAGCAATCGGTGTTGGAATTGAAATTGAAAAAGAGCGAAGATACTTATTAATCGCAGCCGTTGCACTTGCTGCCGCTGCTGTTTCTGTAACAGGAGGCATTAGCTTTATCGGACTTATGGCTCCTCACATCGCCAAATCTTTAGTAGGTCCAAGGCATCAAATCTTCATGCCAATCGCTGTTTTAATTGGTGGATGGCTATTACTATTTGCAGACACAATCGGACGAAATATCGTTGAACCTAACGGTATTCCAGCAGGGATTGTCGTTGCTTTAATTGGTGCACCTTACTTTATGTATTTGTTATTGAAGAAGGCATAGAAAAACCCCCTCAAGATTTTTTCTTGAGGGGGTTTTCATTTCATTCTACTGCTGCCCATACCCTTCAAACTTCTTCGCCAAATTCTCCATCTCGTCTTCTGGCAGTAATTTCGGTTCTCCGATACTTTTCGTTTGATAATAAATTTGAGCACAAAACTCTATTTCTTCTGCAATAGTAAACGCCATTTTTATATTATTCGCACCGGCCATTAAACCATGATTCGCAAGTAAAACTGCACGACGATCAATCATTCCTTCAAAAGCAGCCTCTGCTAATTGCTTCGTACCAAATGTTTCATACGGTGCACAGCGAACATTCGGACCTGCAAAAGCAATCAAATATGACACAGCAGGAAGTTCCCATCCTAATGATGCGATTGTCTTCGCATAAGGAGAATGTGTATGTACAAGCGCATTTATATCTTCACGATTTCTATAATAGATAAGATGCATATCTAATTCACTTGATGGTTTTCTCTCTCCCTCTATCACTTCACCATCTAAATTCAATATAACTACATCTTCAGGCGTCGTTTCATAATAATCTAGACCACTTGGGCTAATTGCAACAAGACCTTGTTCACGATTGAAAATACTAATATTTCCCCCCGTCCCCTTTGTTAAACCACTAGAGATCATTTTCTTTCCATACGCTACAATTTCTTCTCTTTCTTTTTGTAATAACATATACATCCCCCTAAGTATGAAGCTTATGATGACTGACTATATATATCTACTTACTAAAATAGCTTTTTTAAATTCTCCGTAAACGGTGCTTTCACAATTCCTTTTTCCGTAATAATCGCTGTTACATTGTCAGATGGCGTGACATCAAATGCCGGATTGTATACTTTACTTTCTTGCGGAGCAGAGTATTGTCCGAAGCGATTGATCACTTCAGAAGCATCCCTTTCTTCAATTGGAATTTCTTTTCCTGTCAGTGTTTTCAAATCAATTGTCGGCGTTGGTGCTGCTACATAAAACGGAATGTTATAATATTTAGCCAAAATCGAAACACCTAATGTTCCAATTTTATTTGCTACATCCCCGTTTGCTGCTACACGATCACATCCAACGATTACTGCATCAATTTTCCCTTGTGACATGACCATTGCTGCCATATTATCTGTAATGACCGTTACATCAATTCCCGCTCGCTGCAGTTCTAATGCTGTTAACGTTGAACCTTGTAATCTAGGGCGTGTTTCATCCGAATAGATTTTTAAGTCCCATCCTTTTTCTTTCGCTAAGTACATTGGAGCTGTCGCAGTACCATACTTAGTCGTTGCTAACGCACCTGCATTACAATGCGTTAATACCCCCATGCCATCATGAAATAATGTTAATGCATGTTCTCCAATTTGACGGTTAATTTCTTCATCTTCTCTATGAATCTCTTTTGCTTCTTTTAATAATCTATCTTTCAACTGCGCAATTGATAAGTGAGCATTCTCTTTCGCTACACTTTCCATTCTTTCAAGCGCCCAAAATAAATTTACTGCCGTCGGTCTTGATGTCGCTAAGTATGCACATACCTTTTTTACTTCCGCTATGAATTCTTCCGCCGAACTTTTCGCAACTTCCTTTACCCCTAAATACACACCGTAGGCTGCTGAAACACCTATTGCCGGCGCTCCTCGTACTTTCATTACTTGAATCGCATCCCACACACCCTCAGCCGTTTTAAAAGATTCATAGACTACTTCGTTCGGTAATACCGTTTGATCCAATAACACTAAAGCATCATCTTTCCACTGAATTGGTATTAATTGCTCTGCCATCATCTTCTCCCCTTATTTCGCACTATGCATTGACTGTTTTTTTAACGTTTCTACAAAACTGCTACCTGTTTTATATTGATTCGCTTGTAAAATAAACTTCTTCGCTACTTGAAGACAAATTCGCTCCGCTCTAGCACGCGCCGCGTCATTCTCAATACAAATAATATCCTTTACCTTCGCTAGACCAACAATACGACGAATTAACTCAAGACCCGTCACTGCAGCTGTATCCTCTAATACAGATTGTAAATAAACTCGGTTAAAGCCTTCTTCCTTCGCCATAATCTCTGTCACATGAATATCCCAAGCATCTAAAAACTTCTTCTTAAATAAATCAATTACATCTATCATGGTAGATTCTATCCAGTTCATATATGTATCTTTCTCAATACCAGATTGCATCACTGCATCTGCATTCACCCATGCAAACATTAAATTTGCCATTATATTTCCAACGTCATATCCCATAGGTCCATAAAAGGCAAACTCAGGATCAATAACCTTTATAGAATCACTTTTTACAAAAACAGAACCAGTATGTAAATCACCGTGAAGTAGCGCTTGTGCATTCGTCATAAAAGAAAACTTAAGTTTTGCTACTTCCATACGAAGCTCTTTATCACTATAAATATGCTCTCTAATCCATCCTTCATTTAATTGAAACAATTCGTTTCGTTTATTATGATTTGTGAATGGCTCTGAATATACGAGGTCCTCTGTAATCTCACATAACTCAGGATTTATATAATTCTTCACGAGTTCCTTCTTCTCTTTATGATTCATTACAACATCTGATGTTAATAGAAGAGTGTTTACCATAAAAGTAGTTAAATCATCAGCAAGCTTCGGAAACATTTGATGATTTATGAGTGCTGTGCGCAATATTGTGTGATCTGATAAATCTTCCATCACGCAACAATTCATCACACTATCGAACAAATATACATTTGGCACGAGTCCAGGTGCTAACTCTCCTTCTAATCGCAAAACATCTGATTCTATACGGATTCGATTCGTCGACAACTTAAACTCATCTGAAATACGCGCTGTATCCCCAGCTTGCTTTACAATGACAGAAATGTTCTTCTGTTCATCCCAAACGCGGAACACATAATTTAAATTACCATCACCTATTTCTTTACACTTTAGCCCCTTTGCATGTTCGAACTTAGGTAATTTCTCTTGCACATATGCAATCACATCTTTAGCTTCCATTAAAAAATACTTCGTGAACTTAGACATGGTTTCCCCTCCACACTAAATGTAAACGTTTTCTAAAAGCCGTAAAAAATAATAGACTGAAATTTTTTCAATCTATACTATATCTTCTCTATTGCAATACATATCTCGCTTTTATTATATCTTGTTAGAAATGAGCGTCAATGTTTCTATTTCTCATTGCAATATACTTC
>NZ_JBFPJI010000143.1:0-8363 GCF_040838205.1 Bacillus sp. S4 | reverse complement strand
GAAGTATATATCACTGTATTTTTTATTTTGTTACTTCCGTCTTTTTTAGCAGTTATTGCAGTGCTTGTTAGGAAAAAGATTTTGATGATCCTTTGTGGAGGTTGGTTATTACCTGGGACTCTGTATTTTAGTGTAGCTGCAATACCTACGTTATGGAATTTATACATTATATTTCTAATGATTTATTTTATATCTACCATCTCCAAAACGTCAACAACTATCACAAGCGATTAAAAGGGTGGATGAATAGGTTTCAAGGAGTAGCAACCAAATACTTGGACAATTACCTTTATTGGTTCAACTTTCTTCAACAAAGCAAAAAATTGGCGGAAAAAGAACAGATAAATCAAATGCTACTTAGTGCCTGTCAAAATTCTAATCAAATCACTGTGAATTTTCTGCGTGAAGTATAAAAAACAGCCATTCCTTAGTGAAACAGCTGTTTTTGTAATTCAATAAAAGCTCCCAGATTGCGGTAGATATTTTTAAATATTATTTTGTTTTTTTTGACTTGATTATAATAAAAGATGGACTTCGCGATTCGTTTATTAAATCTGGCATTTTCTCTATCCCTGCCAAAGTTGATTGTGGTTCGATTATTTTATCCAGCGAAAGCCCGTGTTCAATCAAAGTATTTATTAATGTGGCAACAGTTCTATGATAAATAACCACACTATCGTCAACAAACCAGTTGTGTACTCTGATTCCTTCTTCTTGATAATTATCTAATGCCCAGTGTGATGTATTACCATCCTCAGTTTTTATCCAATGGTTGCTTCCTTTGCGAGCTGTTGCTATTGGATGTTCGGTTGAAAAGATAAATTCACCACTGCTTTTTAATAGTTCATTAATCTTTTGAATCATTGCCGAGTAATTTTCAATGTAATGTATAGAGAGGGAACTTATAATCAGGTCGAACTTTTGATTGGTTAGTCCCATATCCTCCATAGGAAGACACATAAATTCTATGTTATCATCCTGATTTAACTTTTTAGCACGTTCAATCATATTTTTGGATATGTCTACACCTATTACGTTTTTTGCACCATTTTCTATACAATACTTTGAAAAATGACCATCACCGCAACCCAAGTCTAATACCGATTTTCCTTTCAAACACAGAATTAATGATTTGATTGCTGGCTGTTCTATGAAGTCATTAGCGTTTATTCCACTTTCACGCAATGCTGTGTAGTTTTTGAAGAAATTCGGATTATCGTAAATATTTTGTTTCACCTACATCACTCCTCAGATAAGGTTTTCATAGATTAAGCTGACTTCTGTTTCCAAATTATCATACTAACCATAAAAATTTTGTCATCCTTTTATTATAGTAATGGTTTTTAGGAAGATATCTCGAACTCAATACTTTCACAATCCTGCCCGTTTGCTGAATAATCTGCTGTAAATACTATACCGTATTAAGAAAATTAACCTTTATTTTAATTATAAGCAACAATCTTTACGAAAAGAGCCTTTTATTTTTTATTAAGCTATTGAAACGATAGTGAAGGGACGAGAGCGTAATGAAGCGAGAACTATCGAAATTAGCGGATGTACTAGTCAATCATTCGACTAAAGTGCAGCCTGGTGATCATGTGTTAATTCAAAGTGTTACTGAAATAGATCCCGCAGTAGTTCGTGAAATTATTAAGTCTGTGGAAAAAGCAGGGGGATATGCGCATGTATCAATGCGCGATGTTTCTGTTACAAGGCAATTAATTCTATCAGGATCTGAAGAACAATTTAAGTTATTTGCAGATTGGGAGAGTTATCGATTAAGTAAAATGCAAGTTTATATTAATCTCCGTAGTCCTAGAAATGCATATGAATTAGCAGATGTACCGGCAGAAAAAATGAAGTTATATCAAAAGATATTTGGAAAAGCACATAGTGAAGCAGTGTATAAAACGAGATGGGTGACAACTCGCATTCCGAATGCGGCTTCTGCGCAAGAAGCAAATATGAGTACTGAGGCTTATGAAAAATTTTATTATGATGTATGTACGTTAGATTACAAGAAAATGTCCAAAGCTATGGAGCCGTTAAAAGAATTAATGGAAAAGACAAAACAAGTGAGGATTATTGGGGAAGGTACGGATTTGGAGTTTTCTATTGAAGGAATAGGTGTTTTAAAGGGGGATGGTACGGATAATATCCCGGATGGCGAAATATATACAGCACCTGTTAAAGATTCTGTAAATGGAGTAATAACGTTTAACACAGTATCTGTTCAACAAGGTTATGCGTTTCAAAATGTAAAGTTACATGTTAAACAGGGGAAAATAATAGAGGCATATGCAAATGATACAGAGCGAATGAATCGAATTCTTGATACGGATGAGGGAGCAAGATATATTGGAGAGTTTGCGCTGGCTTTTAACCCCTACATACTACATCCGATGAATAATACGTTATTTGATGAAAAAATAAATGGTAGTTTTCACCTAGCGATTGGAGATTCATTAAAAGGTGCAGACAACGGGAATAAATCAGCGATACATTGGGATTTAGTAAACATTCAAAGACCGGAGTATGGCGGGGGTGAAGTTTGGTTCGATGATGTACTAATTAGAAAAGATGGGCGTTTTATTTTACCAGAGTTGTTCGAATTAAATGAAGAGAATTTGAAAAGGTAAAGTATTTTATTGAGATTATGTAAAATAGATTAAAACACAACGTATCAAACTAAGCGATTTATCGTGTGATTTTACACTCATTTAATATTAATAGGTAAATAGAACAATTGGTGCCAATTGTTGAATGGGTATTGTAAAAAAGACAAAATCTCTTAAAAAACACTTAAATTTTTACTCCATCTATCTTTACAATCCCTCCTTATAATATGAATTGGACAAGCAACTAAGAGAACACAGAACATGTCAGTTTATACATTCTATTATTAGGGGGAGAAATTGTATGAAAAAGGCAGTTGCTTCATTAGCTGTTATGGCGGTATTATTACCGACATTTACAATGCACGCGGAAGAGAAAGAGCGAGTAAGAAAAACAGCTACGATGTTTAATGTTATTAGTGACATTCAAGGGGATTTAGGGGATTTTGATCACGTATTAAAAGATATGAATAAAGTAACGCCACTTTCTAGAGCGCTTATTATGAATGGGGATATAACGCCAACTGGACAGCAGTCACAATATGATGATGTAAAGCGTGTGTTAAACAAGAATAAGCATCCGGAAAATGTATGGTCAACTGTTGGGAATCATGAATTTTACGCTGGTAAATGGACAGCTGATGGGAAACTCTCTCAAAATACATGGCCAAATGGTGTAACGGAAGAAACATTGTTTAATCGATATTTAAAATTTAGCGGACAAGATAAGGTATATCATAAAAAAGAGTTAGACGGTTATCCGCTTTTATTTTTAGGAACTGAAAAATATATGAAATACCACGATTCGAAAATGTGGGATGAGGTATATATGAGTGATGAGCAATTAGGATGGTTAAAACAAAATTTAGAAGAGTATAGTCAAAAAGATAAAAATAAACCAATTTTCATTTTCTCTCATCACGTTTTACCGGATACGGTATCTGGATCAAGACAAAATCCGTATTTACAAGATTATTTAAACATTGATAAATTGTACGATATATTAAAGGACTATCCGCAAGTTGTTTTCTTCACAAGTCATACGCATTGGGATTTAAACTTACCAGATTGGGCTGGTAAAAAGAAAATTGAAGGCGGAGATGAAAAAGGATTTACGGTTGTAAATACGGGCGGAATTGAAACAGGCTGGATGTCAGCTGGACCAAATGGTGGCGAGAAGAATGCTCCAGATGGATATTCATTTAAACAAGGACTGCAAGTGAAAGCATACGGTAACGATGTTGTCGTAACGGCTTACGATTATAAACGTGATAAGGATATTAAGAAATTATTAATTAGTGATTCAAAAATTGCGCAAATGGCACCAAATGTAACAGCTGATGATAGTAAAAACGTAATTGCCGGTGCAACTGAATATATGGAGTACTCTATAGAAGGAACGAATGAGTGGCATACGTATAATCCAGGGGACACTCCAAAATTTGATGGAGATAAAATCGTATATGTTCGTCATAAAGGAGAAATGAATTTAGAGCCGGGATTAACACAGCTTCTTCGTTTTTCAGCAAATAGGTGATTGGAGAGAGCCCGCATTTAAATATGTGGGTTCTTTTTTGATTGATGAGAAAGTCTTTCTGTTTGTGATTTTTTGTCGGCAAATCGATATATTAAGAAAATCGTTGATATATTTCAAGTTACGATCGATATATTTGAAAAATCGTTGATATGTTGCAAGTAATGAACGATATATTGAAAAAATCGTTCGTATAATTTCATTCACCGTATTCGAAATTCCCTACATTTTTAATCAGGAAAGGTGACTTCATCATTTTTCCATGTAATAATAGTATGGTTACATTTACTGTGAAAGAGTATAAAAGGAGCGTTATTGATGAATTTAGCTAAATTTCCGAGAAAAAAATATACAGAATCATATACACCAATTGAAAAATTAAACAATTTTTCTGAAGCACTTGGTGGGCCGACTATTTATTTTAAGCGAGATGATTTACTTGGTTTAACAGCTGGTGGTAATAAGACGAGAAAGTTAGAGTTTCTAGTTGCGGATGCACAGGCAAAAGGTGCAGATACGTTAATTACAGCTGGTGGTATTCAATCAAACCATTGTCGTCTCACACTTGCAGCTGCGGTAAAAGAAAAAATGAAATGTATTCTTGTGTTAGAAGAAGGGCTTGAGCCAGAAGAAAAGCCAGACTTTAACGGAAACTACTTCTTATATCATTTATTAGGTGCTGAAAACGTAATTGTTGTGCCAAATGGAACAGACCTTATGGAAGAGATGCATAAAGTAGCGAAAGCAGTAAGTGAAAAAGGAAATACACCATATGTCATTCCAGTTGGTGGATCGAACCCTACTGGCGCAATGGGATATATTGCTTGTGCGCAAGAAATTATGGCTCAATCATTTGAACAAGGAATTGATTTCAGTTCAGT
The DNA here is from genome assembly GCF_040838205.1 of Bacillus sp. S4. Taxonomy (NCBI): domain Bacteria; kingdom Bacillati; phylum Bacillota; class Bacilli; order Caryophanales; family Bacillaceae; genus Bacillus; species Bacillus sp. S4. The sequence goes on along the minus strand of NZ_JBFPJI010000143.1, from coordinate 3,333 downwards.
TGTTTGTGTAAGTGGTAGCGCTGGTATGCATGCTGGTTTAATTACTGGTTTTTCCGGAACGCAAAGCAAAATTCCTGTAATCGGAATCAACGTAAGTAGAGGAAAAGCGGAGCAAGAAGAGAAAGTAGCAAAACTTGTAGATGAAACTTCAGCTCACGTTGGTATCCCAAACTCTATTTCACGCGAAGCAGTTACATGCTTTGATGAATATGTAGGACCAGGATACGCTTTACCAACACCAGAAATGGTTGAAGCAGTACAGTTACTTGCGAAAACTGAAGGTATTTTACTTGACCCAGTTTATACAGGTAAAGCAGTAGCGGGACTAATCGACTTAATTAGAAAAGGTAAATTTAATAAAGAAGACAACATTTTATTCGTACATTCAGGTGGCTCACCAGCTTTATATGCGAATACGTCTCTGTTTGCGTAAGTGTGAAAAAAGACGATAGGAAATCCTATCGTCTTTTTTATTTTTTATTGAAAAATAAATTTAAATCAGTTTTATCTGTATCATAAGCTAATGCTTCAGCAATACAATCTTGAATAGTTTCCAATTTAGCTTTTTCAAAGAATGGCACTGAAAAAATATAATCCGATCCAGCCCTTTGAATAATCAATACATTTTGCATACCACTACCTAAAATACCAATTCCGATTAATAGTAAAATGAGTCCGAATATAAAGTTATTTCCTAGGGTATTAAAGGAAATAAGAAGAATAATCAATCCTAATATAATAGGTTTTATTCTATACTGAGAAGAAATCATTGTAGAACTAATATTTTTCAAAGGAATGCTTTGATTATCTTTTCCAGCAGGAATAAATCCTAATATAGTGTTTCCTGTTGATACTTTTACAAATCTTGAATCAACTGAAACAAACCCTTTAATCCAAAAAAACAAAAGTGACAACGAAAAATCTGTTTTTTTCTCCATTTCATCCTCCTAAAATGTAAAATATTCTATTTATAAAAATATCATATCAAATTTTCCGTAAATTGGGAATAGTAACAATTCATTCTTTGCTAGTAATACCTTTTTTCTTCTTTTGCGTGTTCCTTCAACCTTTTCTTTGTTTGTTCTTTTGTTAATAGATGAATAGTAACACGATTTAAAGTTTCACTTTATCTACCATCTTGATGTGTCGTTCTATTGAAAAGTCAAATTTGATCAATTAAATGCGATAAAATTTGGTCAAAAATAATGAAATTTCAGGAAAAATAAGGTACACTAGTCAATGGTTTTGGTTTAAAATCGATGGACGTTAATGTATACGGGGGAAAGATTGATGAACAACAATACAGTAAATGAATCAGTTGAAGAAGTTGATAGAAAACGAGTAAGATCAAGCAAACGTTTTACAAATTGGAAGCTTATCGCAGCGGGTGTTGGTATAATTGCACTTCTCATTGGGGGAATGAGTTATTATCAGGCAACTCACTTCAATTCGAATGTTACGATTAATGACACAAAAGTCGGTGGTTTGAGTGCTGATCAGGCAATACAGAAATTAAAAACATCTGGACTAGCAAACAAAGTCTATGTCGATCAACAACAAATTTTAGATGAAAAAGATACAAAAACGGAACTTACGGAAAAAGATGTGCCTCAAGTTAAGAAACTATTAAAAAGCCAGTGGACATTTTTCCCTTCCGCAAAGGAAAAAAATTATTCATTGCTACCGGAAAAGGCGGATCAGTATCGTAGTGAAACGATGAAAAAACTTGTAGAAGAAAAGCTCATCTCTATGAATGAAAAATTAAAAGCGCCTCAAGATGCTATGGCGAAGCTTGAAGAAGGAAAAATTGTTATTTCGAAGAGTGTTGATGGAAAACAGTATGACGTTACTAGTCTACTGAAAGATTACGACAAGCAGAAGTATAAAAGTGAAATTCATCTGAAGTCTACATACATAAAGCCTATTAAAGAAGACGATCCGATTGTCAAAAAAGAGGAGGAAGCACTACAAAATCTTCTTCAACAGTCCGTTGAGTATAAAGTACAGAATGAAGTTTATCCTTTAAAAGCGAAAGATTTAATTCAAAATGCTTCTATGTCAAAGGATATGAAAGTTACAATCGATGCGAGCGATATTAAGAATAAGATTGCTGAAATTAATAATGCTAAATCAACATTAAATAAAGATTTCGCATTTAAAACTCATTCTGGTTCGGTCATATCAGTAAAAGGGCAAGGCTATGGCTGGGCACTAGATGTTGAAAAAGAAACAAAACAAGTTCAACAAGCCTTTGAGAAAGGCGAAAAATCACTTTCTGCTTCTAATATTCACGGAAATGGTTGGGAGAAGGAAGGGATCGGTTATGAAACAACATCGAATAATGGCATCGGAGACACGTATGCGGAAGTTTCAATTGCAGAGCAACAAATTTGGATTTATAAAGATGGCAAATTAGCAGTCACAACAAATGTAGTAACTGGTAAACATAGCACGAGTGAAGATACATCACCAGGTGTGTGGTACGTCCTATATAAACGAACACCATACACGTTGAAAGGAAGCGCAGTAGGTAAAGCTGATTATGCCGTTAAAGTAGATTACTGGGTTCCATTCACAAATAGCGGTCAAGGATTCCATGATGCTGGCTGGCGAACAAACTGGGCGAATAATGCCTATTTAACAGGGGGATCGGGCGGGTGTGTTAACCTTCTTCCTAATGTTGCAAAAACTGTGTATGATAATTTGAACACTTATGATCCAGTTATCGTGTACTAGAAAATAGCTACTATCAAAAACTTAAACGAATAAACAAAGCAGGAAATTTCACCTGATGATACATGAAAAAACACCTCTTGAATTCGCATATTTAGTGTGCAAATTCAATGGAGGTGTTTTTTGTTTGAAGACAAGAGTTCATTGCCTGTAAAAAAAGAAGTGGAAAGAGATTGAGGTGAAAAATAGGTATTCAAATAGTCAATAAAATTGACACTGAATATCATTTTCATTTATTATGGAATCGTCACATGTAATTGGATATGATTTTTGTGAAAAAGTTTACTTTTTTATTAATATAATAGATTTCTATTAAGGTGTCACATTTAAGAATTTATACGTAGGAAAGGGTAAAATAAAAATGAACTGGAAAAAAGGCGGATTATGGATTATTATTTTTTTCATTGTAAAAGGTACGATTTCTACACTTTTAATAGTTACAGGTGCTAAATATTTTGATTTATCATTTATGCAACTTTTCGTACTAATACTGATCTTATTACTGATTTCTCTCATAAGTCGAAAATCGCTGTATAGACATAAGCAAAATAAAAAACAAAAAGAGCTAAATATATAATGAAGCCCCAGAGACCTTTGGAT
>NZ_JBFPJI010000142.1:0-8380 GCF_040838205.1 Bacillus sp. S4 | reverse complement strand
GTACTCTACATATATTCATGATTCCTCTATTCCTCTCTTTACCAAACATGCATATTCTCACTTTAAATGAAAAACATATATATCAGAATATCTCTTTTAGGGGGCTTATTATGAAATTTATCACTTTTTTCGTTGGACTTATCGTTGTTTTTTTCCTCGCCTACATTGCTAGCAACAATAAAAAGCATATTAAATTTAAACCAATTTTCATCATGCTTATTATACAGTTAATTTTAACCTATTTATTATTAAATACAGAAATTGGTCTCATACTTATTACGATAATTTCCAGCCTGTTTACGAGGCTACTTGAGTATGCTGCCAGTGGTATAAACTTTGTATTTGGTGGCCTTGCAAATAAAGGGGAAATGCCATTTTTCCTTAACGTATTATTACCGATTGTCTTTATCTCCGTCTTAATTGGTATATTACAACATTTCAAAATACTACCATTCTTTATTCGTTGGATTGGTTTCTTTCTTAGTAAAATAAACGGTCTTGGGAAATTAGAATCTTACAACGCCATCGCTTCCGCTATTGTCGGCCAATCAGAAGTTTTTATTACAGTTAAAAAACAATTAGCCCAAATTCCAAAACATCGACTATATACACTTTGCGCCTCTGCTATGTCAACAGTATCTATGTCCATTGTCGGTGCCTATATGACAATGATTGAACCAAAATATGTAGTAACCGCACTCGTTCTCAATTTATTTAGTGGTTTTATTATCGTACTCATTATTAACCCTTACGACGTTAACGATGATGAAGACATTTTGGTAATAAAAGGGGAAAAACAAAGTTTCTTTGAAATGCTTGGAGAATACATTCTTGATGGTTTTCGCGTAGCTATTGTCGTCGGCGCTATGCTCATTGGATTCGTCGCATTAATGAGTTGCATTAATGACCTATTCCTCATTATATTCGGCATTACTTTCCAACAACTAATAGGCTATGTATTCGCCCCTATTGCATTTCTTATTGGCGTACCAAGTTCTGAAATTGTCACAGCGGGTAGCATTATGGCAACAAAGCTTGTAACAAATGAATTTGTAGCAATGATGGATCTTAGTAAAATTTCCAGCACTCTCTCTATCCGTACAGTTGGTATTATTTCTGTCTTCCTCGTTTCTTTTGCCAACTTTTCTTCCATTGGAATTATTTCCGGTGCGGTAAAAGGGTTAAACGAAGAACAAGGAAATGTTGTTGCCCGCTTCGGCCTAAAATTACTATACGGAGCTACTCTTGTTAGTATTTTATCTGCGATTATTGTAAGTATTATGCTTTAATTAGGTAAAATTTTATCATTTTCTTATCCCTGTCTTTTGTATACACTAACGAATAGATGTCTTATAAAGTGAAACTTTAATCAGAGGGGGCTATCCCCCACTGATTATTAGTTGAACCAATCGGGCAGTTATCTCCCACCTAACTTCCTTGCATTCGCTGGACTTTGAGGTGGGAGTTTTACTGCCCGTTAATGCGGGATAAATAATCAAGACATCTTTTTTTATACATGTACAATACCTTTTATTTAGCGTAAAATATTTTTTATGTGTTTTAATACACTTTTAGATGTATACACTTTGATTGTTTTAAAGGAGAAAAAATGATGAAATCCGACATTAACAACGAAACTCGAGCCAAAAAAGGACGTTCAAAGAAAAAGCGCCTACTTTGGTTCCTTCTTATTCCCTTACTTATTGTAGCAATGGGAGCAGGAGGCTATTCCTTCCATATATACAGTAAAGCAAAATCCGTCTTAAGCAACGCCTATTCTGAACTCGGCCGAGGAGATAAATCCAGCAAACGTGAAAAAGCTGTTAAACCTATGACTGATAATATTTCTGTCCTGATCATGGGTGTTGATGAAAGTGATATTAGGGAAAAAGGTTACGGAAAAGCGACTCGTACAGATGCATTACTACTTGCAACAATTAATAAAAATGATAAATCTGTTAAACTAGTCAGCATTCCACGTGATTCACGCGTCTACATTAAATCACGTGATAAATATGATAAAATTACACATGCACACGTATTCGGTGGTGTAGACAGCACAATTGATACAGTAGAAAAATTTTTAGATGTCCCAGTTGATTACTACGTAAAATTTAATTTCAAATCCTTTATCAAGATCGTTGATTCTCTAGGTGGTATAACTGTCGACGTTCCAGTTGAGTTCACAGAACAAAACAGTAGCGACGAAGCAGATGCAATTCACCTAAAAAAAGGGCGTCAACATTTAAATGGAGAAGAAGCACTTGCACTAGCTAGAACTCGCCATATTGATAGTGATTATATGCGCGGTCAACGACAACAACTTGTTTTAGAGGCTATTGCTGAAAAAGCACTATCTCTCAATTCCATTAATAAAATCGGAAGCCTATTAGATGCTGTCGATACAGACTTAAAAACAAATTTAACTTTTGATGATATGATGACTATTGCAAAAAATTCAATGGATTCAAATTTGAAAATGGATAAATTGCAAGTGGAAGGTACTGATAAATATATAGGTGGTATTTATTATTACGTTCCAAACGAAAAAAGTGTTAATGATATATCGACAACACTTCAAGAACATCTCGGTGTTACGAATAAAAATGAGCATAAAAAATTATAATAAAAAGGCTGCTAGATTTTTCTAAGCAGCCTTTTTATTATAATTTTCAACATATTTCTCATACATATTGTGACAAAAAGAGACAATTATTACAACAGTGTAACATTTTTTATGAAAACATTACACGCGTAGTGAAAATAATAGTATACTAGTACGTACATAATGTTATTTTCATCATTTTTATACAAAAAATGTAATACATATATTTATACAAATTTTTCTGGGGGGAAATAAATGAAGCTAAGCAAAATACTGATTGGTTCCGCTATTGCTGGTGGCATATTACTTTGTGTTGGTGGTATTGGTGGATATCAATATGTATCCAAATTAAATACTCAACTAAATACAACTGCACTACCAAACACTACATTTGAAGGTATTTCTCTTGATGGAAAAAATAAAGCAGATATTCAAGCCCTTGTTAATCAAAAGGTGAATGAATTAAATCAAAAATCTCTTAACTACGTATTCCAAAATGATAAACAAAATTACACATGGAAAGATTTAGGAGTAGATTATAAAGAGAAGGATATTGTCGACAATATCTTTAAAGAGCAAGAAGGGAACGTAATGAATCGTTACAACATGCGTAAGCAAGCTGAAAACGGTGAAGTAAAACGTGACTATAAATTAACACCACAATTAAATACAACAACTTATGAAACCTTTATAAAGGATAAATATAATGAAACATTAAAAAATCCTGTCAACGCCGAATTAAGTGTTGAAGGCTCTACAGTGAATATTAGCCAAAGTCAAAATGGGGAAAAAATTGATAAAGGACAATTAACCGCTTTAACGAATCAGGCTATTACTTCTGGCACATCCGATGTGGTATTACCAGTTACACCAATAAAACCTGAACGTTCTACAGAAGATATACAACAAATGGGGATTAAAGAAGTGATTGCTGAATACTCTACCCCAATGGCTGGCCGTAATGGAAATCAGTCCTATAACGTAAGTAAATCAGCTAATACTTTAAGTGGAGTTATTGTAGCACCTGATGAAACGTTTAGTTTTAATGGTCGTGTTGGCGTAACTGATGCTGCAAATGGCTATAAATCCGCAGCAGTATATTCACAAGGTAAAGTTATACAAAGTGCAGGCGGAGGTGTTTGCCAAGTAAGTAGTACTTTATATAGTGCAGCTTTAAGGGCAGATTTAGGAATTGTTTCTCGAAGCAATCATTCTATGCCCGTAAATTATTTACCACTTGGGCAAGATGCAGCAGTGGCAGATTATGGTCCGGATTTAAAATTTAAAAACAATACAGGTAAGCATATTTACATTCAAGCATTTTCAAATGGCGGCAGTATTACTACACGTATTTTCGGTACAAATACTGGTAAAAATGTTGAAGTTTCTTCTCAAGTAATTAGTAATACTGGTGATAAAATAACAGCGGTTACGTACAAAAAAGTAACACAAAACGGTGAAGTAATATCAAATGGACAAATTTCAAAAAGCGTATATAAAAGTGCCCCAAAACAATAAGATAATATCAAACGGACAAATTTCAAAAAGCAAAAGAAAAAGGCGTGATCTACTCACGCCTTTTTCTTTTGCAATAATAGTAAAAAAGTTTCAAGATGGTCTTTCGTTTCTTCTAAAGACCACATACGATTCCCTTGCTTCGCAGCTAATACGCACGCTTCTTCCCACGCGTTCTTTTTCTTCATATTTACTAATTCATCGCGTAATTTCAAAACAATTTCTTCGTCTTCTTGCTCTATGAACTCTTCCATCACGCTTACTATTTCATCCTCATGAATACTTAACGTACAGTACGATTTAAGAAAGTATTGTAATGTTGGATACATATATACTCCCCCCTTTATTTATCTGATGGATAAGAAGTAATAATCTTAAATCCTAGATCTCCTGATTTATCTCTCGCTAAAACAGTAACAGTCTTTACTAGTTTGTCTTTTACATTCATATTTTTCTTTATTACTGTTTTTCCAACTGGGAATGAATGAGTTGTATTCAATACAAGGCGAGCCTCTTTAGAGTTTTTCAACCAATCCTGAATTTCTTTATCATGTTGTTTTAAACTATCTTTCACAGCCTTTGTCGCTGTTTCCTTATCATAGTATGTACTTGCCGCTGAAACTTTATCTGTCTTCAAACGATTCTTCAAATCCTCTTCTGATTTTCCTACATGCCTTTCAATCGTATGACCATTTTTAGGTGGCCCTTCCATTTCATCTAAAATATTATCACTAATTTTTTCTACTGATGTAGAATGATCCTCTTTTGGTTTTTCTGTTTTTTGTTCTTTTCCTGCACATCCACTTAAAATCAGCATTAGTGCCAATAAACTACTCAAGAAAAGACTACTTAGTCGTTTCATCGTATCACCTCTTCCATGATTATTATCGTAACTCCACTAAAAGTCAATTTCACAAAGAAAAAATGTATACAGTTTTAAAATCCCTCATTCATTTCACTATATTTTCCAACCCCCTTTCATCAAATCACTGTTTTTCGCCCTCCTTAAAATATACCCCCATGTTTTTCTGATTATTTCCCAGATAAAAACACCAATCACAACACTCCATAAACCCTTTAAATATAGGGTTATGGAGTGTTTTTTAAATATAATAAATATACCCCTATTTTTATATACCCAATACCTATATAAGGTATACAAACCCCTTTCTATCAACTGTTTTCTACATTATGTAAATTTGCACTTGCCTATACAATGGAAATATGGTGTAATGCAAAAAAAGATAAAGGATTTTATAAAATGGCTGAAACAATTCAAAACTTCTTAACAGACTATTATTCAATCGCAATTCCACTTAGTATCTTAATCAACATCATCATCAGTCTTTTAGGTTTTATCCCTAGTATTTTTTTGACCGCCATTAATATACAGCTCTTCGGTGTAACAAATGGCACAATCATTTCGATCTCAGGTGAGGCATTAGGGGCTATTATCTCGTTTTATATTTATCGCATAGGCCTTCAAAAGTTCACTCACGATAAAGTAAATAAGTATCCAAAGGTAGAACGTCTTCTTTACGTAGAAGGCAGAGAGGCATTTCTACTCGTCCTATCTTTTCGTTTTATTCCTTTCATTCCGTCCAGTATCGTTACTTTATTTGCAGCTCTCGGCAAAATGTCATTACTCTCTTTCAGTATTGCCAGTACAATAGGGAAAGTACCAGCCTTATTGATTGAAGTATATTCTGCATATCATGTCATTAACGGAACAAATGAAGCGAAATGGATTATTACAATCGCAGGTTGTGTTGGATTATTTTATTTGTGGAAAAAATGGAGAAAAAAATAAAGAAGGAGCATAGGCTCCTTCTTTATTTTTTGAAGTATATTCTATTAATATATATATCTTACGAATAGAAATATCTTAGTTTACACCAACAGCACTAAATGATTGCTTAACTGCTGCTACTTCTGCAGAGCTAGCACCATATAAATCAGCTGCAGCTTGCACTAAGCCAGCACGCGCTTGGCTAAATGTAGTAGATTGCGTGAAATACTGTGTATTTGCACGGTAGTAAATTGCACCTAATTTATCTTTGCCGATACCATTTACAGTTACACCAGAATGCGTACCGCCATTTGCTAATAAATAAGCTTGTTTGTTAATAATGCCACTGTTTGTATGAACTCCACCGTTATCACTTGAACCAGTGTAACGCTTAGAATAATGGTCTGGGTCACCATACTTTGCAGGATCACTCATAGAACGAAGTGCATCTCCCGCTTTACCAGGTGTATAAATATCTTCACCAATCTCCCAATCTGGGTTACGGTTATCATAATACTCTACTAACGTACCAAAAATATCAGAAACTGCTTCATTTAAAGCTCCTGATTCATTTTGATAAATTAAATCTGAACTGTTTTCCGTAACAGCATGTGTTAATTCGTGTCCAATTACATCAATGCCACCAGATAATGAAGTGAATGTTACACCATCACCATCTCCGTATACCATTTGCGAGCCGTTCCAGAACGCATTATTATACTTACTTCCGTAATGGACTGTTGATTTTAATGGCGCTCCTGCATCATTGATAGAGTTTCTGTTAAATGTAGCTTTATAGTAATCATATGTTCTGCCTGCATAGTAATGAGCATCAACTGCCGCTGCATCATACGCTGCATTGAAAACATTATCTGCATCTGCCCATAATGTTCCTGGTAATGTTGAGCGGTTTTTCGCATCATATGTGAAAATCGTTGCTCCGCGCGTATTATCTTGCAAGTAGTAAGATGATCCAGATAACGTTGTATTAAGCGATTTCGTATCTCCTAATACACCTTTACCAGTTCCCACTTTATTCGTTCCTGTTACAGGCTTTACAACCGCTTTCGCATCCTGTTTCGGAGCATCTTGTTTAACTGGTGACTTATCATCATTCGTTACATGATCAAGTTTATTATATTTATTTAACACTTTACCGCTTTCCGCTTCAATGAAATAGTAATAGTTTCCTGGATTTGGCTCTAAGAAGTTTAAATTCACAACATATGCATATGTTGTTTCTTCACCGTTTTGATATACATATAAGTCCGCTTTTGGATCCACCTCATATTTAGGTGTTACCCCTAAATCTTGTTGCGCGATTTCAATTGCTTTTGCGCCTTCAATCTTATTTTTGTTTTTCAACTTTTCCTTCTTGTCTAAATCAGGCGCAACTGTTCCAGACAGTACTTTTAAAGAACCATCTTTACTTACGTGGGCTACTTGAGTAGACCCCCATACAGGTACTCCCTCGTAAACTTGTTGCATACGTACTACTGTTGAATCAGTGACAGAGTCTTTTTTCACTTGTTTCACTTTGAAAGAATCTTGCGCACTCTTTTCTCCTAACTTATAATCACCTTTTGCCGCGTTTAAGTAATCAAACACAACTGATTCCGCTTTCTTGCCAGTCGCTCCAGTTAGATCACCAGAAATAAACTCAGGTGACTGTACCGTCTCATTGTACTTCTTCGTAGAGAGCACATTTTTAGAATCCGCAAATGCAGAGCCTGTCCCTCCAAACGTTGTAACTGCCATTCCTGTTGCTAACACTAATGCTAAACTCTTCCTTTTCATATAACCTTCCCCCTAATAAAAAATTTTTGAAAAAGAGTAATTTCATATTAGCATTATGTTTCCACTATTAATATACTAAAAATTCAAATAACTTTTTTCTCAAGTTTTGTAGAATTTTAGGGAACAAATAATGAGAAACCCCTTTCCGTTTGGAAAGGGGTTTTTATTAAGAGTTTATCACTTCAACTACTTTCTCTCCTTGACCATAGATATCCGATGTCCAAGCATATTGCGGTTCCAATACCACTAATACAGCTACCAAAGCCAAAGCACCAATAATTATTTTCTTCATATTATTTTCCTCCCTTTTCTTCTAATAAATTAATTGCTAATTTATTATAGTTATTACTTTCTCGAAACTCTAATAATTCTTCATGATACCCTGCTAGTTCTAAATACACCATTTTTAATTCCTTTTTATTCTCTTCACCTCTAAAAAATGGGATTGCCTCAACTTCTAAAAATTTTTTATAAACATCTTTAGTTTCAAAGTATTTATACTTAAGCATTAAAAGTATATATAGCATACTTTTATACTTTTCATCCCTCTTCGCGACATCTATCCCTTTACCGATCCAATCTTTCGCTTCTTCACATTCTTTTAATTCAATACATTGTAAAGCAATCTCATATACTGCATCAATATAATTTAAATCCTCTTCCTTCTTATACTG
>NZ_JBFPJI010000141.1:0-8431 GCF_040838205.1 Bacillus sp. S4 | reverse complement strand
GTTTTACACAATCATTTATATTGTAACAAAAATACCAATGATTAGAAATATGACATCCTATCTTTTAAGATAGTTTTAAGGAAAGGTTTCCTTATATAAAAAAAGCGATCCAAAATAATAATTGGATCGCTTTCCCGAATAAACTATTACGCCACTTTAGGACCTTTTCTCTCATGTCCCATTTGAACAATCAGTAAGAAAATTGTTGATAAAACACCGCCTGCTAACAGTAACATGAAACAACCATCCCAGCCAGAACGATCAACAATAATACCAATTGCTGCGTTTGCTACGAAGCTTCCTCCAACATAACCAAACAGACCACACATACCAACTGTTGTACCTACTGCAAATTTCGGTACTAATTCCATTGCACTTAAACCAATTAAAAACTGTGGTACATAAATTAAACAACCGATAACAGAAACTGCAATACTCACAACAAGTATGCTAGTTGCTTGCCAATATACAACCGTACCAACAACAACCCCAGCCATACTAATAACACATAATGGCATACGTTTCCCTTTGAATAATTTATCACTTAAAAAGCCGACAATTAAAGAACTTGGAATCGCTGCTGCCTCAAATATTGAATACGCTGCATGCGCTTCTGTTTTTGTAAAACCTTTAACTGTTGTTAAGTAAATTGGTACCCAGTTAATAACACCGAAGCGAATTAAGTAAACAAATGCATTGGCAATACATAAATACCAAACGAACTTATTTGTCACTACATATTTCATTAAAATTTCTTTTGGTGACATCTTGTTAGCATTATCTGCTTTTTCAAGATCTTCATAGTCATTACGATACTCATCAATTGGCGGAAGACCTTCAGATTCTGGTGTATCCTTCGCATTAATCCATACTAGAACTGCAATTACCATAACGATAATCGCTGGGAAAATAAATACCCCGCCCTGCCAATGACTTTCACCAAAAATACCTACACCAATTCCAATGAATGGCGGAACAAGTAATCCACCAACGTTATGTGAAATATTCCAAAGACCTGTTTTCGTACCACGTTCTTTCTTTGAAAACCATTTCGTCATAACAATACTACAAGGTGGCGCTCCCATACCTTGTACAATACCGTTTAGAACAAGTAATGTTAAAATCATCCCAAAGGAAGATGCAAAACCGAAACAAATATTAACAAGCCCAGATAAAAATAAACCTACTGCAATAAATCGTTGAGCAAAAGCCTTATCCGATAAATTCCCCATAAAGAATTTACTAAGTCCATAAACAACAGCCATTACTGCACCTAATAACCCGATTTGTGTAGTGCTAAATCCGTACTCGTCTACTAAATACGTAGTAGATAAATTAAAGTTACTACGAACTAAATAATAAGCAGCATACCCAACTGAAATTCCCATTAGCACACGAATACGTAATAATTTGTATACCCTGTCAATCATATCCGCCGGCAATCTCTCAATTGCAGGTGCTGGCTTAAGCCATTTAAACATATTCTTTCGTCTCCTTTTCTCACTGCTGAGAGAGACGCTGTCTATTCCATATCTCGATTATTCCACTATTTGATATATTTTTGTTCGTCCTTCTAACCGGCTGACCTTCTATCTCTTTCTGATTCTTCGCAAACATCGTTGGTACGCCAAACGAAACTTTTTCTAAAATGTGCCCCGCTTCTTCTGATAAACAATAATCAATAAATAAGTCCGCTATAAAACCACTCGGTGCACGCTTCAGTTTCGAAATCGCATTAACAGATAATCCTGTTTGCTCAGGTTCATTACTTACAATAGGAAAGCCTTGTTTCTGAAGCATTCTCTGATCTCCCGCAAAATTGATGCCTATCATATATTCACCGCTCGCAACCAGTTCTGCGGGCATATAACCATTCACCGTTACTTCACCAACTTGCCTTGCAAGATTCTTAACATACTCTTTCGCTTCTTCTTCACCTAAAGTATCAATAAGTGCTTGAAACAAAGTATATGCTGTGCCGGAAACATTTGGATCAGGCATTGCAATCTTACCCGTATATACCGGATCTAATAAATCTTGCCACCTTGATGGATAGGGAAGACCGAGCGGCGCTATTTCTTCATTCCACCGCTCTTTATTAATCGCGATTGCCAGTTTCTCCACTTCATAACCGTACCAATAACCATCTTTATCTTTAACAGTCTTTGAAATACGATTCGCATGCTGGGTCGTAACAGGAATAGAAAGGTTCTTTTGCTTCATCATTTGATGCGCATCTACTGTACCGCCAATAATAATATCCGCCTTCGGATTTCCAGCTTCCTCTTCTACTCTCCGAAGAAGTTCTTCTGTCGATAGACGAATAAATTCATATGTACACCCGCGTTGTTTACAAAATGACGAAAGCAAAGCTTCACCAACTTCCTCGCGGGCCGCTACATACGCAACGAGATGACGATCATCCAAAATAGGGAGACCACTTTTATTATATTTAATAGAGGTTGTATCTCGAGAGCAACTAGACATCGCTCCTCCGATTACTAGCAAAAAGAAGAAAAAGGCTATCTTTCTCATGACACACTCTCCTTTACAAATAACTCTGCTAGGGAGCCCTTCATATACATGACATTCCCGTTATTATCACCGAGATATTGCACAACAAAGTACGATGGATACACAGAAATAGTTAGAATATCCTCCCGCTCATTCTTTACACGTTTGCCTGTTTTATAGGCAGTAATATAAGCAATCGGCTCATTCTGTGATTGTAATAATTTCTGAATTTCTCCGTAATCTGTAATTTGCTTTGCGTATCGAATAGAATCAAATATTTGCGTAAGATCTATAGTACGTATTACATCCCCTTGCCTCACTACAACTTCCTTTGCCTCCGCAAAGAAATTACTAATGCGCTCTGGTGTATAATACAGACTTAACAAATACGTTTGAAATGCTGAGATCATCGGATCCGTGCCATTCTTTCCGTATACATTAGCCTCATACTGGAACAAGTCACCTACTGCAAAAGTACGTTTATGTCCATTCAAGTACGTTACTTCTCCAGTAAATACTTGTTCTTGATTCTTAGCTTCTCTCGGCTCTATTCGAATTCGGTCAAAGAATGAAACAATCGTATGCAACCGAACTTCATCCGTTACAACAATTTCTCCCCACTTCTCATGCCTTACTTTCACTTCAGTAGGAAGGGATTCATTCACTCTTTGTAAAACGGCTTGTTTGTCATCCACAATTGTGATTCGATTATATATTTGCTTCTCAATAACATAAAACAAAATAAGAGAAACGATCATACAAAAGACAAACACAAGAATTTGAAATGATAGCCTTTTCATTTCTGCCTACCTCCAAGATAAAAAAACGTTGTTTCGAAAATACCGCATAATTGTTTCATAAATGTATCATTTAACCGCTTTCAAGTTTTTTATGTCTTCCATCCGTCTCGGAAGTAAAAATGTAATACATATTGTAGTTCCCATCTCTTCACTACTCTCAATTCGCATACTTCCGCCTTGCTTCTTCATAATCTCCTGACAAATGTATAAGCCATAGCCATTCCCGTAACTAGAAGGAAGCACCTTACCTTCCGGGGACTCATTCCATTCTGCAAGCACACCTTCGTCCATACCAATACCATCATCATGAACAAAAACCTTTGCTTCCTGCTCATTTATAATTACATTCATACGAACTTGCGTAGCATCACTATATTTAATCGCATTATCAAGCACATTCAAGAAAATTTGCTTCGTCTTATCAAAATCCGCAACAACGTGTACTTCCGTTAACTCATTCATAACTTCAATTTCAAACTGCTGCAATCTAGGTTTCACAATCGAAATTGCTTCTTCTGCCAATTCTTTTATATTCACGACTGTAGGTGACACTTCAAACGTACTCTTCCCGTACTTTGAAGACTTAAGTAATTCCTCTACAAGTGATAATAGACGCTCACTCTCTACAGCCACATAACGGAGGCTCTCCTGCACATCTTCCTTCGACTGTAACTTCGGAATTAAATCTACATAACCGATAATTGCCGTAAGCGGTGTTTTCAGCTCATGCGTAATGCGGTCCAAGAAATCTTTCTGTTTCTCTTTCTCTTCCTTCAGCTGCTTAATATGCAGCTCAATCCCATCAGCCATCGCATTAAAGGACGCTGAAAGTTGCGCAATCTCGACATACTCATTTAGCTCAATCTTACTTCCATAATCTCCATTCGCAAGCCGATGCGCCATTTGCCTTAACTGATCAATTGGTTTATGAAGAGACTTCGCCAAACGAATCGCAAAGAAAATACCAGCAGCTACTAAACAAAGAGACGTCATTAAAAACGTCCAACTTACATTTGTTAAAACTTCCTTCTCATCCGTTAACTCATTTATAAAACGAATACTCCCAATGACATCGTTTCCATAATAAACCGGACTTGAAAACAAAAGAATTGGAGCTGGATCTCCCTCCTCGAAAACATACGATTTCTTTCCCTTCAAAGAACTCCCAATGTCAATATTCCGATGAAGTAACGCTCCTTTTTGT
Organism: Bacillus sp. S4; assembly: GCF_040838205.1. Lineage (NCBI taxonomy): Bacteria > Bacillati > Bacillota > Bacilli > Caryophanales > Bacillaceae > Bacillus > Bacillus sp. S4. The sequence goes on along the minus strand of NZ_JBFPJI010000141.1, from coordinate 3,913 downwards.
GTATCTGCAACAACATCTCCATTCTTCCCAATCATCTGCACCCGGACATCCATTCGCTTCGCTAAATACGAAGCAATTAAAAGCGAATTAGGACCTAGCGTCTCCACTTCTGCTTCCTTCTCTAAATAATTCATCGTATAAATTTGCGCTTCCACACTTAACTTTTCTAAGGAATCTGCCGCATTATGATACACATTCTTCTCCAGTGCAATATAAACAACCGCATACAAAAGAACAAGAATTGGAATCAACAATCCAACTATCCCAAACACCATATTTCGTTTTAAAGACATATCATCACCTTTTAGCAATCAAGCTTATACCCAACACCATAAATTGTCTTAATATACTCTCCGCTCGCACCGAGCTTCTTTCGCAGTCTCTGCACCATAATATCAACTGCTCTCGTATTTCCGATATACTCAAACCCCCATACCTTCTCAAGCAACTCATCTCTCATGAACACACGCTGCGGATTCGAAACAAACAACTGACATAAATTAAACTCTCGGTACGTTAACTGAATCTCCTGCCCACTCACATGAAGCTTTCTTTCCTTTGGACAAATAAGTAAATCACCAGCCCCAATCACCTCATGATTTAAAGGAACCTCCTTCTTCTTCACGCGCCGCGCCATATTCTTCACCCGAAGAATAAGCTCCGCATAATTAAAAGGCTTCGTCACATAATCATCAGCTCCAAGCTGAAGACCAAGTAACTTATCATTCATCTGACTCTTCGCTGTCAGCATAAGCACCGGAATATCACGCTCCTTCTCTCTGAATAAACGTAACAACTCATACCCATCCGTATCAGGAAGCATCACATCTAAAATAAGTACATCCGGCTGCTCATTCCATCTCTCTAAAGCTTCTCTCCCATCAGCCGCCGTCAATACTTCATACCCTTCCATCTCTAACTGCATCCGTATCAAATTACGAATACTCGATTCATCATCTACTACAAGTATTTTCATCATTCTCCTCCTTCCATCCTGTATTATAGTACAGTTTAGTATAGCAAAAATAAGACAAAAAAAGAGAGGGTATTGTCGAACATATGTTGAACGACAGTACCCTCTCTTTCACTTATTATATTTTATTTAGCATACCCATTCGGTTGTTTCTGATGCCAATCCCACGCATGCTCGATAATTGTCTTCACATTTACATACTCAGGATTCCATCCTAACTTCTCTTTCGCCTTTTGAGAAGAAGCTACTAAGCGCGCCGGATCTCCTGCTCTTCGTGGCGCTATCTCAGCAGGAATCTCATGATTCGTAACTTCACGAACTGCATCAACGATTTCTTTTACACTGAAGCCATTACCATTTCCTAAGTTGTAGAAATCACTCTCTCCACCATTTTGTAGGTCTTTAAGTCCTAAGAAATGAGCTGCCACTAAATCTTCAACATGAATATAATCACGGATACAAGTACCATCTGGTGTATTATAATCATCACCAAACATCATAATCTTCTCACGTTGACCTAACGCCACTTGTAAAACAAGAGGAATTAAATGTGTCTCTGGACGGTGATCTTCCCCAATAATACCACTTGGAGTTGCACCAGCCACATTAAAGTATCTGAAAATCTTATATCTTAAATTAGAGGCTTGGCTATACCAATGAAGCATCTTCTCAATCGCTAACTTCGTCTCTCCGTACGTATTCGTCGGATTTGTCATCGTTTCCTCAGTAATAAGGTCTACATCTACCTCACCATACGTTGCCGCAGTAGAAGAGAAAATAAACTTATCTACCTTAAACTCATCCATTACTTCTAGCAAGCAAAGTGCACCATACACATTATTATTATAATATTGAAGAGGCTTCTCCATACTAACTCCAACTAAAGAATCAGCTGCAAAATGCATAACCGCCTCAATATTTTCTTGTTTAAAAACATCTCTTAAAAATGCTTTATCACGAAGGTCACCATTATAAAACTTCGCACCTTCCGTAATCGCATCTTCATGACCAGTTTGTAAATTATCTACTACAACTACAGATAAACCTTCATCAACTAGTTTTTTAACAGCGTGAGAACCGATATAGCCCGCTCCGCCACAGATTAGAATTGAATTCATTGTCTTCCTCCTACATATATTAGGATTTCTTACTTACTCACTTTCTTATTATAAAAGGTATACGATTGCTCGTATACCTTTTGTGTACCTTTCATTACTTAGCCACAAAATAATCCGTTACATATTGTGCCCAAACTTCATGCCCTTTAGCACTTGGGAAACCGAACTCCTCTTGTAAGTACGGTAAAATTGCTTTCGTTGTTGCATCAGGCCACGCTCCCCAATGATCAACATATGTATAACCATTTTGCGTCGCAAATTGTTTTAACGCTTCAATCGATTTCGGATAATTCTTCGCACCATACACTGGGTTTGGTGGTTGAATCATAATTGTAGCGCCCTTTGCACTAGTAGACAGTGCTTGAACAAACTTCTGTGTATTCACAACAGAATTTCCATTACCAGTTTTACTATTATCAGTAATAAATGGTGGCTCAAATAAAATTACATCTGGATTTTCTTTCGCAATCTCTTTATCGCGTTTATTCGTGATTAATTCCTCTGTACTTTCACCCTTATATTCCTTTACCGTCACATTCCATAAACCTTTACCGTAAGAAGCCTCTAAATTAGCAGTGAACTTAGCTACCCAAGCATCTTTTTCAGATGAAGAAGCTTCATCACCAACAATAACAAGATTTACAGCCTTTTTATCCGCAGCAGCTTTCTTTAACTTCTCTTTCACTGCATCTGGCAAGTTCTTTGCGTACGCTTCATTAAAAGATGCCTTTGCATCTTGTTTTTTCTCTTCTTTCTTCGCTCCGCTATCTTTCACTTCAGCCTTTGTTTTCGTTACTTCACTCGTTTGCCCTGTTGCATTCGCAATTTTCTTATTCCAATATAGTTTACCGCTCACAACCGAAGCAATAAACAATACAAAAATAAGTAGGACAAGTACTGCTTTCTTATTCATCGATTCACCTCATCTATTAATCTCACAATATATAATACTAATATAAACCTACGCAAAAATAAACCCAACTCCTTCCAAAGGAGTTGGGTTCATTACATATTACTTAGCCAATTCAAGATGTGCTTTTAACTTATTCGTTAAATCTTGTTTTGCGGCATCTGGAACATAGTAGTACCAAATACCGTCAGCGGCCTTGTGGCCGTCACCTGGGATTTGAATATCCTCACTGTTCTGCAGACAATTTTTATAATTCATTTGCATATCAAACATTTGATCTTGCGTTAAGTTTGTTTTCACGTTCTTTTGAATCGCTGTAAGTACATCTCCATAGCTCGATAAAGAAGAGAAGCTTGCGCCTTTCTTAATAACAGCTTGCATCACTTGACGTTGACGCATTTGACGACCGAAATCACCGCGAGGGTCTTCTTTACGCATACGTGTAAATGCTAGTGCTTGGTCACCTGTTAAATGAATATTCCCTTTTTGGAAATGGTGTTCCCCAAGAGAAAATTCCAAATCATTATTTACATCAACACCGCCAACCGCATCTACGATATCTTTAAATCCTTCCATGTTCACTTCAACATAGTAATTGATAGGGATATTTAAGAATTTTTCTACTGTCGCTACAGACATATCTACGCCACCAAATGCATACGCATGGTTAATCTTATCACTTTTCCCTTTTCCAACGATTTCTGTATATGTATCACGAGGGATACTTACTGTTTTCATTGAATTATTTTTAGGATTTAAAGTAATAACCATTAAGGAATCAGAACGTCCTTTATCTTCACCGCGTTCATCCGCTCCTAATAATAGGATGGAAACAGGCTCGGATTTATTGATTTTTTCTTCTTGTTTATTATTTTTATCACGCTCTAAAGGTTTATGAACTTCATTTAATGT
>NZ_JBFPJI010000140.1:0-8537 GCF_040838205.1 Bacillus sp. S4 | reverse complement strand
GTATAAATAGGGTTGATATATAGTATAGAAACAGAATGAAAACCGAAAGAGGGTAAGAAGTATGTGTGGTTTTGTAGGATGTTTATGTGAAAACCCTAGAGGGTTTTCAGAAACAGAAAAACATCAATTTGAAAATATGAACACGATGATTTTCCACCGCGGTCCAGATGACGAAGGATATTTTCGTGATGAACATGTACAATTTGGCTTCCGCCGTTTAAGTATCATTGACTTAGAGGCAGGACATCAGCCGCTAACTTATGAAAATGATCGATATGTAATTATTTTTAATGGTGAAATTTACAATTATGTAGAACTACGTGAAATGTTACTTGAAAAAGGTGCAACTTTTGCTACACAATCTGATACAGAAGTTATTATTGCATTGTATGCACATATGAAAGAAAAATGTGTAGACTACCTTCGTGGTATGTTCGCATTTATGATTTGGGATCGTGAAGAAAAGAAACTTTTCGGTGCACGTGACCACTTCGGTATTAAGCCTTTATACATCGCACAACAAGGTGATACTACATTCTTCGCATCTGAGAAGAAAAGTATTATGCATGTAATGGAAGACAAAGGGGTAAACCCAAAGTCACTACAACACTACTTTACGTACCAATATGGTCCAGAGCCAGAAACATTAACAATTGATGTTAACAAAATTGAGCCTGGTCATTACTTCGTAAAAGAAATCGGTAAAGAGATGGAAATCCATCGCTACTGGAATCCTTATTTCAACGCTTCAAGCGCAACGAAAGAGGAGCATATCCAAGCAATTCGTGATGTATTATACGATTCTGTAAAAGTACATATGCGTAGTGATGTACCAGTAGGTTCTTTCTTATCTGGTGGTATCGATTCATCTATTATTGCTTCTATCGCAAGAGAAATGAATCCAAATCTATTAACATTCTCTATTGGTTTCGAACAACGCGGTTTCAGTGAAGTTGATGTTGCGAAAGAAACTGCTGAGAAATTAGGAGTTAAAAACCATAACGTATTCATTACAGCGCAAGAATTTATGGATGAGTTCCCAAAAATTATTTGGCATATGGATGATCCTTTAGCGGATCCAGCAGCTGTACCATTGTATTTCGTTGCGAAAGAAGCGCGTAAACATGTAACGGTTGTTCTTTCTGGTGAAGGTGCAGACGAGCTATTTGGTGGATATAACATTTATCGTGAGCCAAACTCTTTAAAAATGTTCTCTTACATTCCTAGCCCAGGAAAGAGTGTTCTAAAGGCATTAAGTGGTGCTCTTAAAGAAGGGTTTAAAGGAAAAAGCTTCTTAGAGCGTGGATGTACGCCAATCGAAGAGCGTTACTATGGAAATGCGAAAATCTTCCGTGAAGAAGAGAAAGCTGAATTAATGAAGTATTACGATGAAAGTGTTAACTATATGGATATCACGAAACCATTGTATAACGAAATTAAAGATTATGATGATGTAAGTAAAATGCAGTACATTGATATGTTCACATGGTTACGCGGCGATATTTTATTAAAAGCTGATAAAATGACGATGGCAAATTCATTAGAACTTCGTGTACCGTTCTTAGATAAAGAAGTATTTGACGTTGCATCTAAAATTCCGACAGAATTTAAAATTGCAAACGGAACAACGAAAGCTATATTACGTGAAGCTGCCCGTGGAATTGTTCCGGATCACGTGTTAGATCGTAAAAAGCTTGGATTCCCAGTACCAATTCGTCACTGGTTAAAAGATGAAATGCACGATTGGGCTGTAAATATTATTAAAGAAAGCAAAACTGAGCATTTAATCGAAAAACAGTATGTATTAAACTTACTGGAAGCACATTGTGCAGATAAAGGCGATTATAGCCGTAAAATTTGGACTGTACTTGCGTTTATGGTATGGCATCAAATTTATGTTGAGCATAAATACGATACGAATAAGTTCCACGAAGAAACAAAGCGTGCGTATAGCTTAGTTTAATAAAAAACCTTAAGGTCGCATTCGATCTTAAGGTTTTTTTCATAAATTGCATTTATTATTGATACAATAATAGTAAAAGGATGGACAACATATGATTACGTTTGAGAAAGTAAATATAGAAAATGAAAGCGCTGTAAAAGAAATGTTTCACTCACACAGCTTAGATGGGAAAAAGGTTCAGTATTGTGTAAAAGTTGATGATACATATATTGGTGTAATAGATTATAACGTTCAAGAAGAGAGTGCTATTTTGTCACAGTTAATTATTCATTTTGATTATCAAGGTTATGGATACGGGACAAATACGTATTTTACATTTGAAGAAATGATGAAACAGAGAAATGTGAAAGAAATAAAAGTATTGCATGAGGTATTTACGGAACAAGCTAAATCTTTCATAGAGGGATCTGGTTTTATTGAGGAAAATGGAATATATGTAAAGAAAATATAGTGAATATTGATTGCTTGATGAAATGAATATGGGGTAGGTGAACGTATGACAATGACTGCTGGTCTTGCATTAGTTGGAAGTTGCTTTATTGTAGCAGAATTATGCCAGATTTTCATTCGAAAAAGAATGTATAAGAAGAGAAGACCATATGAATTACAATATATACCTGTGTTTGTAATTTTGTTTTGCATGTTATTTGTATTACAAAACGCATCTCATTTCCCGCCTCTTTTGAACATCTTTTTGAAGTTTGGTTTGCTATATAGCGGCGTGGGAATATTTCTTTTATTTCTTTTATTTTGCGTACGCTACATCCACTATCAATCATACATATTCATTTTAAATTGGTTAAAAAAAAGTGATAGAACCCCCCTTACATAAGGGGTTTTTTTATTTGTACTTGTAACGAAACTTGTACAATTAACATAAAATAGGACGAGTAGAAATGAAAGCTTATTACAATAAAGAAAGGAACGAAAAAGATATATGAAACTTGTTATAGACGCAGGGCATGGTGGATATGATTCGGGTGCTGTTGGTAATGGGTTAGTGGAAAAAGAGTTAACGCTTCAAATTGCTAGACGTGTACGAGATATTTTATCTGCAAATTATCCAATCAATATTAAAATGACACGTGATAGTGATGTGTTTATCTCTTTATCAGAACGTGCTAATATTGCTAATTCATTTGGTGCAGATTATTTTATCTCATTTCACATTAATAGTGGCGGTGGCACTGGATTTGAAAGTTATATTTACAACGCGCTATCTAATAGTAGTTCCGCATATGAAAAGCAACAAAAAATGCATGCGGCAGTCAATCCTGTATTAACAAAATACGGCCTTCGTGATCGAGGAGCAAAAAAAGCAAATTATGCGGTACTAAGAGAGACTGCAATGGATGCAATTTTAACTGAGACTGCTTTTATTGATACAACGTTTGATGCTAATTTATTGAAAAACCCACAATTTATTGAAGATTTAAGTCAAGCATATGCAAACGGAATAGCAGCTATTTTTGGAGTAGCTCCAAATCCGAATCCTCCAAATCCACAACCTCCAAATCCTCAGCCAACACCACAAACGAAGGGGATTGCTTATATCCTTGGGAAAAATGTGAATTTAAGAAGTGGTCCATCAACGTCTTCTTCGGTTATTCGTCAACTAAACTCCCCAGAATCGTATGTCGTATATCAGGAAAGTAACGGATGGTTAGACTTAGGAAATGGACAATGGGTGTATAATGACCCTTCGTACATTAATTTTGTAAAGACGAGCAATAGTGATGGAAGCGCAATTGGTGTCGCATATATTCAAGGAACGAATGTGAATTTAAGAAGTGGTCCATCAACATCTTCTTCAGTTATTCGTCAATTAAATAAACCAGAATCTTATTTAGTATTTATTAATCAAAACGGTTGGTTGAACCTTGGTGGAAATCAGTGGGCGTATAATGATCCGTCATATATTAAATATAATCAATATTGAAAAGTATAATTGAACATGTCTCTATCTTATTGCTGAGATGGAGACATGTTTTTGTATTACTTATGTTATTTGTTGACTGGAATAATAATTACTTTCTTATGGTCATTGATTTTTCAAATGTTTCGAATGAAAAAATGAGGGTTAAAGACGGATATATATGTATTTCGAATGGGGAAGAGTGTCTAAATTATATATATTTAAAAAGTTTTCTGATATATGTATTGACAATATGTAAGATATACATTACTCTTTTAAATGTTATTGATAATCACTTTCAACTAGGAGGACATATGACACGAACTAAAAATATGCTTATACTTTGTATTATGTTACTAATGGTCATAATCGCAGGGTGTGGTAAAGAAGAGAAGAAAGAAAACGATACATCGGTAAAGGCAAAAGATTCATATAGTATCAAGCATGCAATGGGCGAAACGACAGTAAATGGGACACCGAAAAAAGTTGTTGTTTTAACAAATGAAGGTGCGGAGGCTCTTCTAGCTGTCGGAGTAACACCAGTTGGAACTACAAAACCACGTGCTGGTGATGAATGGTATCCTCATTTAGCGAAAGAGTTAAAAGATACGAAAGTTGTAGGTACTGAGCGTGATATTAATTTAGAGGCAGTTATGAAGCTTAAGCCAGATTTAATTATCGGGAATAAAATGCGTCATGAAAAAATATATGAGCAATTGAACGAAATAGCGCCAACTGTATATGCTGAAACGTTGCGCGGGGATTGGAAAGAAAACTTTACGCTCTATACAAAAGCTGTAAATAAAGAAAAAGAAGGGCAAAAAGCTCTTGATGATTATAAAAAACGCATTGAAGGAATACAAGAGAAGTTAGGAGATAAATTGAATTCTAAAGTTTCTATTATTCGCTTCGTACCAGGTGACGTTCGTATTTATCAGAAAAACTCATTCTCAGGTGCTGTTTTAAATGATATTGGATTTAAGCGACCACCACTACAAGATAAAGATGAGTTTGCGATAAAAGGAATTACAAAAGAGCAAATTCCGAATATGGATGGGGACTACATATTCTACTTCACATCTGATAAAGATGCAGATAAGAATAACGAAGGAACCACGTTAGCAAAAGAATGGACAGAAGACCCACTCTTTAAGCAGCTGCAGGCTTCTAAAGACAATAAAGTATTCCAAGTGGATGAAGTAATTTGGAATACAGCAGGCGGTATTAAAGCTGCAAACTTAATGCTAGATGATATTGAAAAATATTTTTTGAAATAAATGAATGGTTGAGTGCATCACTTTAAATAGGTGATGTACTTTTTTGTTTAGTTAAATACAGAAAATTCCTTCTTTTAAGCGTGGATAAGTTGTACAATAAAACCAATCATGGAATAAAGGAGTGGGAAGGAATGAAAGCTACTCATAAAGATTGGATTTTGTTTAACGGAAGAATTGTAAATACGAAAGAAGAACAGCCGATGGTTGCGTTAGAAGAGCGAGGACTCCAATTTGGTGATGGCATATATGAAGTATTTAGGCTATACGATGGGAAGCCTCATTTATTAGACTTACATTTGGAACGCTTTTTTAAATCTATGAGGGAAATAAATATTGTTCCGCCGTTTACAAAGGAAGAGTTAGTTGAAGAACTTCATCAAATGATTGAAAGAAATCAATTTCAAGAGGATGGGAATGTGTATCTTCAAATATCACGTGGAGCTCAAGCTCGAAATCATGTGTATGAAAAAGATTTACAGCCAACATATTTTGCGAATATTGTTTCGTTTCCAAGACCTACCGCTACTATGGAACAAGGAATAAAGGTTACTGTAGAAGAGGATATACGCTGGAAGTTCTGTCATATAAAATCTTTAAACCTTCTACCTAATATCATGATTAAAAATAAAATAAACGAGCAAGGGTATCAAGAAGCGATATTAGTACGAGATGGAGTTGTAACAGAAGGGTGTCATTCGAATTTCTTTATGGTGAAAAATAATAAATTAATTACACATCCGGCCGATAATTTCATTCTACACGGCATTACTCGTCACTACGTTATTACATTAGCAAAAGCTTTACATATTGAAGTAGAAGAGCGTGAATTCTCATTGCAAGAAGTATACGAGGCTGATGAATGTTTCTTTACAGCGACACCACTTGAAATATTCCCTGTTGTTCAAATTGGTGATGAGAAGTTTGGAAGCGGCGAAAGAGGACCTATTACGAAAAAACTACAAGCTGCATATGAAGAAAGTATTAGTTTGTTTAAAGTGAGAAATTAATAATGAGGAAAAAAGCTGGTATTCCCCCAGCTTTTTTTCATGATATAATTCAACCGTAGGACAAATTTTGAAAACGCTGTAAAAAGGGGATTTAATGTATGAATTATGAAGATTTTAAAGAAGTAATTCACGGTAGAAGAAGTGTTAGAAAGTTTACAGAACAAGAAGTATCCACTAGTGATATAAAAGAAATTATTGATTGTGCTCGTTATGCACCGAGTGATACGAACTCACAAACGTGGGAGTTCTTGGTCATTATGAATCGAGAGAAAATTAAAGAAATTGAACAAATGACATGGGATGCATTACATAAACTCGCAGCAAAGGCAGCAGAAAATGGAGAAGAGAAAGCAGGGAAATTACTTACACGTTCTTTCGGTCCATATGCGACAGCTTTCTCTGAGGCGCCAGTACTAATCGTATGTTTAGCAACACCATATGAATCAAAGTTTCGTGAAAAGATATTTGATCCAATTGACTTCGTTCCTGATTCAGTATGGGAAGAGGAAGGAATTAAGAGTAGCTGTCTAGCAGCACAAAACTTAATGTTGGCTGCACATGCGAGAGGACTTGGCACTTGTCCAATGACAGGACCTGTATTGTTAGCTCAAGATGAACTGCGACAATATTTACAAATTGAGCCTCAAAAACAAATTAATATGGTAATTTCACTTGGGTTTCCGAAAGATAAGCCGAAGAAACTTTCTCGAAAAGAAGTTGATGAGATTACAACATTTATTTTCTAAATGTTATGTAGAAAAGACATTGAAATGCCAATGTCTTTTTATTTTAAATGAATATTTCTTTAGTGAATTGGGCTAAAATGATGAATAAGGTGGAATTACTATTTATTTCTTAAAAAAAATTAATGTTCTTAAAATGAAAGTATGGTACAGTAATCGTGAGCAAGCTAATATTTGTTCATGAAAGTGTTAAAAACTAGTTTTAAAATTAAGAAGTTATTTTTGTATAATAAATTATAATGAAATAACAGGGGGGATGAATTTTGAAGAAATTCATAATCACTGGATTGTCTGTATTGTTATTAGTAGGCTGTGGTGCTCCAAAGGAAAAAGAAGATGCACAGTCAAATCAGGAAGAACAAGTTGTAAATGCAAGTGATGAGAATATGGTCGTATTTCCGGAAGGAGCAGTGCCAATCGGAGAAGGGAAAGTAAAAGTAACTACGCCAGATGGTACTTCTGAAAATGGCAATATACCGACTGTATTTATCAAAAAAGATACTTTAATTCAGCAAGTTGAATTAGAACTTTCTAATTTTCAAAACGATAAAGAAACATTCGTATTTGTAGATCAAATATTTGCAGATAAACATCAAGTAACTAGTACAACACAGACAACAGTACAATTAAAAGAAAAGACACTTGAGACAGGTAGTCATACGATTACTGCAGCTCAGTTTGAAAACAATGACCCGAAAGGAAAAGTCATTAGCTTTAATCAAGCGACGTTTGAAACGAAGCCTGCGTCTTAATTATGGATAAAAAGTACATTACTTAAAGTGGTAGTGTACTTTTTAATTTGGATAGAATTAGGTTGTTGAGAATAATTTGTTTCACTTTCTAGTACGTATGAATAGTAAGAAATTACTCTTTACTACTACGAAAGTGAAAGAGGTTGAAGATGTGAATCGGTTTGTTCGTATCTAAATTAAGTTAAGTTATCAAATCCATGACTTGATAATAGGAACTGTATGTTTTGTCATTGTGTACCGATTGTAGGATAAACTCGGATTAAGGTAAGTATTGAGAGGGAAATGTAGGTATTTCATTTGTAATGTCGAATAGTACATACGATGTCGTAATAACAAATTTTCTATTGTTTACTGTGAAACAGAAGAAGGAGAGATTGTAGTTATGAAAAGAGCGCTTATAAATATTGATTATACATATGACTTTGTAGCTGAAAAAGGTGCTTTAACTTGCGGGAAACCAGGTCAAGAAATTGAGAAGGAACTTGTAAATGTAACGAAACAATTTATTGAAAAAGGTGATTACGTAGTATTTGCGATCGATAAACATGAAGACAATGATGTATATCATCCTGAAGCGAAATTGTTTCCACCTCATAATATAGCAGGTACAAATGGAAGAGACTTGTTTGGTGAATTACAAGATGTATACGAAAAATATAAAAATGCTGAGAATGTATACTATATGGACAAAACACGTTACAGTGCTTTTGCAGGAACGGATTTAGAAATGAAGCTAAGAGAAAGAGGAATAGAGGAAGTGCATCTTGTAGGTGTATGTACAGATATTTGTTTATGAATATTAGGAATCCACTTTCCTTTTAAAGCTTATTATTACAGTAATATCTCATAATAATCCTTCAATTAAATATCTGTTTGCAAT
>NZ_JBFPJI010000139.1:0-8638 GCF_040838205.1 Bacillus sp. S4 | reverse complement strand
GTATAGAAGATGACGTAACGTAACTTTCAAGTTAATTTTTTTCAAATAATCCAAGCATAAATTTTTCATAAAAAACAAAAATTAACAGTGATAATTTAATCCTAAAAGGGGTGGACAATGTGACAGAACAAAACAATAACCAACAGACGAATAAAACGAAGCCTATGTTTCCATCACTTGCGGAAAATATTAATTACATTGAAAACAAGCTCTCTCATTCCGATGATATAAAAAAATTAGATGTTCCTTTTCAAAATGGAAAAGGAAAAATCTTATATATCGAATCTTTAACAGACCCCAATTTAATTCACCAATTAGCTCTTGAACCACTATTAACTCGATCTGATTTGTCTATGGAAGAAAAAAAATTGGCATAAGGATTATGAAAAGGTAAAATTTAAACCGGAAGTAGAAGTGAAAATTTTATATAGTGGCGTCTTAAAATAAAAAGGTTGTATGCCAAGCGGGCATACAACCTTTTTATTTCGTATATCGATATACAATTGACTCATACGGTCTTAAGTTAAGATTCGTAATATCCTTACTTGAATCTTTGTAATTTGATAATAATACTTCTTGTTTCATTCCATCCAATTGAACATTCACTGGTGCAGAATACGTTATTTCTTCTCCGTAGAAGTTATTGATAACAAGCAATACTTCATTATTTACAGTACGTGTATATGCCCAAATCTTAGGATGATTCCCATCTAAAACATCATATTTCCCTTCTGTAATTACATTGTATTTTTTTCTAAGTTCAATTAACTTTTTATAATGATAAAAGACAGACTCTTTATCTTCTAATGCCTTCCCTACGTTTATTTCTTTAAAGTTTTCAGCCACTGAAATCCAAGGTGTACTTGTTGTAAAACCACTATTCACCTCTTCATTCCACTGCATCGGAGTACGTGAATTGTCACGAGATTTTTGTTTTAAAATCTCTATAATCTCTTCTTTGGATAATCCTTCTTCTTGTTTTATATCATATATATTTAACGATTCTACATCACGATATTGCTCGATAGAATGGAAGTTAGGATTCGTCATACCGATTTCTTCCCCTTGATAAATGTACGGTGTTCCTTGCAGCATATGCATAGCTGTCGCTAACATTTTAGCAGATTCATTTCGGTACTTCTCATCATCACCAAACCGTGAAACAATACGAGGCTGGTCATGATTACACCAAAATAACGCATTCCATCCTCCGCCCTTTTGCATTTCACTTTGCCAATCAGACATAATTTCTTTTAATTTAATGAAATCAAAATCAGCTTTCGTCCACTTATCACCATTCGGATAATCTACTTTTAAATGATGGAAACTAAACGTCATACTTAGTTCATTACGCTCTGGGTTTGAATATTTAATACAATTATCAATTGTCGTAGATGACATTTCTCCAACTGTAATTACATCTTTCCCTTCAAAAACATTTCGGTTCATCTCTTGTAAATATTCATGGACGCGTGGACCATCCGTATAATATTTACGCCCATCACTTGTAGCCGTGGTGCCTTCATCACTTAAAAATCTTTGATCTTTTGAAATTAAATTAATAACATCAAGGCGGAATCCTTTTACACCTTTTTCCAGCCAAAAGCGCATCATATCATACACTTCTTCACGAAGGTTTTCGTTTTCCCAGTTTAAATCAGCTTGTGTCTCATCAAATAGATGTAAAAAATATTGCTCTGTCTTCTCATCATATTTCCAAGCAGATCCACCAAACTTAGACTGCCAATTATTTTTTTCATCACGCCAAATATAGTAATTACGATATGGGCTATTTTTATCTTCCTTCGCTTCCTTAAACCACTTATGCTCCGTCGAACTATGATTTACAACGATATCAAGCATGATTTCAATGTTACGTGCTTTCGCTTTTTCTAAAAGCTCTTCAAACTCTTCCATCGTTCCGTAAGATGGATCAATACTGTAATAATCACTTACATCGTATCCATTATCGTTTTGTGGTGATTCGTATATCGGTGTTAACCAAATATAATCTACTCCGAGTTCTTTTAAATAATCTAGTTTCTCTGTAACTCCTTTTATATCACCAGTTTCTTTATTGTAATAACTATTAAAGCTCTTCGGATAAATTTGATAGACTACACTTTTATGCCAATCCTTCATGTTTAACTTCCTCCTACTTCTGTTTTACTCGTTTTGCAAATAACCATGTTAACGTAAATGGAATTACAACCGCGATAATCATCCCGACAATAAATATTGGAATCGATTTCGGAATGATAGAAATAAATGCTGGTAATCCGCCAATCCCGATTGCAGGTGCTAATACACCATTTAAAGTAATGAATATCGCCGCAATAGCAGATCCAATAATAGCTGCATAGAACGGGAATTTATTTCGTAAGTTTACACCGAACATCGCTGGCTCCGTAATACCGAAGTACGCTGAAATTGCTGATGTTGATGCCATACTTTTATCATTTTGATTTTTAGAAATCCAGAACATCGCTAGTGCCGCACTACCTTGTGCAATGTTAGAAAGAGCAATCATTGGCCAAATAAATGTACCGCCGTGCTGCGCGATTAATTGTAAGTCGATTGCAATAAACATATGATGCATTCCTGTAATTACAAGCGGTGCATATAATGCTCCAAATAATATTGCCCCAAGTGCTGGTACCGTTTCATATACTCCTACTAATCCGGCTGTTAATAAATCTCCAATATGACGTGTAACTGGACCGATAATCCCTAATGCTAATACACCCGTTACAACGATTGTTGTAATTGGCACAACTAATAATTGAATTGCGTTTGGCACATGTTTCTTTAAAAATATTTCCACTTTACTTAATACGAATGCCGCTACTAAAACCGGCAGGATTTGACCTTGATACCCTACCTTTTCAATTTGGAATAACCCTAAAATATCGAAGTACTCAATCTTTTGTCCCTCTAAACCAGTCGCTGCTTTTCCATAATCCCACGCGTTTAATAAGGCCGGATGCACAAGCATTAATCCCATAACAATACCTAGTATTGGACTACCACCAAAACGCTTCGTCGCTGACCAACCAACAAGTGCCGGTAAGAATACGAATGCTGTATTGGCCATCATATTAATTAAGTCCCAAAGCCCGCCTAAGTTCGGATAAACATCTAATAAATTTTTACCATCAAAAAATAAGTCCTTTGCCCCTAATAAATTGTTAATCCCCATCAGTAAACCAGCTGTTACAATCGCTGGTAATATCGGCATAAATACATCTGAAAATACTTTTACAAACTTTTGAACTGGATTTAACTTTTGGTTTCCAGAATCTTTTACGTCAGCTACTGTCGATTCTTCCATACCTGCAAGCGTTATCAATTCAGCGTATACTCGATCGACATCGCCTGGACCAATTACAATTTGAAATACCCCAGCGTTATGAAACGCTCCCTTTACTAATGAAACAGACTGTAATTTATCATTATCTATTTTACTTTCATCTTTTACAGCGATACGGAGCCTCGTTACACAGTGCGCAGCTTGTTCAATATTGTCTTTCCCACCAATATACTGCAACACTTCTTCTGCTGTTTTACGATAGTCTTTCCCCATATTCCCGTCCCTCTTTTCTTTTTTTGATACCGTTTACACTTATATATTAACTCGTATATATAAGTTAGTCAACACTCGTATATATAAGTTGATGATTTTTTTATAAATAAAGAGATGGAACGATTATTTCGCCCCATCTCTTTATTTTCTTCGCGCCACATCCGAAAAGTGAAAAATATCTAAACGGTGACGTGATTCCGTATATTCGAACTGACTCCCATCGTATAAATGAGTAAAGTTTTTTACAACGACAACATAGTCTGTTCCATTTAAATCTAAATACTTTCGGTCATCATCTGTACATGGTTGTACTTCAATTACCCGCTGTGAATAGCTAATATGTAGCCCTAATTCTTTCTCAATGTATTTATAAATCGATGCAGTTGCAATTTCTCTCGTTAATCCTGGAATATACTCCGATACAAAATGGTTTATATCTAAAATTACTTTTTCTCCATCAATATTTCGTACACGTTTAATATGATCTATTTCCGTTTTTTCTTTCACGTTTAATAACTTTGCTACATCTTTCGTAGCTGTCATTTTCTCTATTTCCACGACTTCCGTAATACAGTAACGTCCTAAACGTTCATTTTCTTCTTGAAAACTTACAATACCACCAAAGTTAAATTCAATATTTTTGCGCTTTAATACAAAAACACCTTTTCCGTGTATTTTTTGAACATATCCACGCTCTTGCAATAAATCTACAGCTTTTCTTACAGTACCCCGGCTTGCCTCATACTGCTTCATTAATTCCGTTTCTGATGGAATTTTGCATCCTTCTTTTAATTGTTTATTATCAATAGACTTGCTGATTTCTGTATAAATTTGTTCATACTTACTCATCATCTACAATAGCCCCTTGTCACCTTCTAGTTCTATATGTATTATACCACGCTATACTCTTCTGCCAATCTCTCACTTATTTTCCAGTACAAGAAAACTATAGGTAAATATTTAGTCTCTAAAACGTATTTTTATAAATTTTTTTATATTTCTCTTTTCATTCAAAAAAACATGTAGTATACTAACTTCAAAATCAGAGGAGAAAGGGAGCAAAAAACTATGCTTACTTATACAACTGTAGTTACATTTGCACAAAAACATCATCATCATACTTAACCCTTGAAACCTAGCGGAAAAATTACGCGTAGGTACAAGGGTTATTCCCATTGTACCTACGCTTTGGCAAAGAGCCATGTAGGTATTTTTTATCTACATGGCTCTTTTTTTATTGCAAAAAATGCTAGTAAAAAATGATGTTTAAGCAAAACTTACTACAAAGGAGTTAACAAAAATGGAAACGAAAAAATGGGGATTATGGATTTTAACAGCTTTTGTTATCGGGAATATGGTTGGCGGTGGCGTATTTATGCTCCCAGCAAATTTAGCACACGTATCAGGTCCAATGGGATCTACACTTGCATGGAGTATTACAGGACTTGGTGTATTTATGATTGCACTCGTATTTGGAAATTTAGCAATTCGTAAACCAGAATTAAAAGCAGGACCACAAAGTTACGCCCAAGCAATGTTTACCTCCCAAAAGGCAGGTAAAGTTGCAGGATATAGTATGGCTTGGGGGTACTGGGCTGCTAACTGGGCTGCTACAGCATCTGTAATTATTTCCTTTGCAGGATATTTATCAACATTCTTCCCAGTTTTACAAAGTAAGCAAATTCTCTTTTCAACAAACGGATTTTCATTAGAACTTGGAAAAGCTTTAACCTTCATAGTATGTAGTATGATGCTATGGGGAATTCAATATATTCTTTCTCAAAATATTGATAGAGCAGGAAATATGAACCTTCTTGCAACAATCGCAAAAATCATCGGATTTACAATGTTTATTGTAATCACATTATTCATTTTCAATGCCTCTAATTTCGGGGACGGTCAAACATTTATGAATGAAGCTGGACAACCTATTTCGTTGGGTGGACAAATAAATTCAGCTGCTATTGCAACACTTTGGGCGTTTATCGGCATTGAGTCAGCAGTTATGCTCTCTAACCGCGCAAAATCTCAGCACGATGTTAAGAAAGCTACGATTTTCGGATTAATCATCGCTCTTCTTATTTACATGGCAATTACTCTACTAACAATGGGTGCTCTTCCACAAGACGTTTTAAAAGAGTCTCAAAAGCCATTAGTAGATGCATTAAATTTAGCAATTGGTACTAAGGGTGCTTATATAATGGCCTTACTTGCACTCGTATCTTTATTCGGCTCTACTGTAGGATGGATCGTTGTTAGCTCAGAAGTACCTTACCAAGCAGCAAAAAATGGGGTTTTCCCTAAGTTTTTCGGAAAAACAAATAAAAAAGGAAGTCCTTCAAAATCATTATTTATTACAAATGTGATGACACAAATTTTCTTATTTTCAACGATTTCTGGTACTGTTTCCGAAGCATATAATTTCGCTATTGTTGTAGCGACATTAGCATATTTAATCCCGTACCTTGTTTCTACCTTGTACCAGTTAAAATTAGTTATTACGGGAGAAACGTATGATATAATGCCTGGATCTCGAATAAAAGATGGGATCATTACTGCACTAGCATTTTTATATTCCATTTGGGTTATTAAAACAGGAACTGCTGATTTAAAAACGTTCTTCTTAGGAATTGGGTTGTTTGTACTAGGCCTTATTCTTTATCCAATTTTAATGAAAGATTCACAAAAAAAATAATAAAAAAGAGAAGCTTTCCGCTTCTCTTTTTTTTATTAAAAGTCAGTTAATAACTTTTCTTTTAGTTCACCTACATCTAACGGTCTCGCATAATAAAAACCTTGTACAAAGTCGCAACCCATTGATTTTAATAAACTTTCTTGTTCTACCGTTTCTACCCCTTCAGCAACCACTAATAAATTTAAACTATGGGCAATTTCAATAACTGATTTTACAATCGTTCGCTCTGGCTGTGCGTGATCATAATGAAACTCACGAATAAAATTACGATCAATTTTCACAATATCAAGTGGTAGTTTTTTTAAATAATATAATGAGGAATATCCTGTTCCGAAATCGTCTAAAGCGATTAAAATCCCCATACTTCTTAATTCTTGTAATGTAGCAATAATATAATCAAAATGACGTACAGCTATACTTTCTGTTATTTCTAATATTAAACGATTTGGTGGAAATCCTGTTCGCTTCAATATACTACGAACAGATAAAATAAAGCGCTTTTGCATCAATTGTTGTATTGATAAATTAACAGATAACTTCAGTCCCTCTTGATACTCTGGCAAAGTTTTAAACAATCGACATGACTTTTCTAGTACCCAGTCTCCTAGTTTTATAATAAGTCCACACTCTTCAGCTACAGGTATAAATTCACTTGGTGAAATAGGACCTTCTTCTGTCTTACAGCGTACTAAAGCCTCAATACCAGTACATTTCTTTGTTTTCAAATCAATAATGGGCTGTAATGCCACTTTTAATTCTTCGTCACGAATTGCTTTTTGCAAAGCAAACTCTATTTTCATTCTACGATTTATTTTCGCACGTAATTCATCTGTAAAGAAGCACGCCCCATTTCTTCCTTGCTCTTTCGCACTATACATGGCTAAATCTGAATTTTTCAATAATGTTTCAACGTCTTTTCCATCTTGCGGATAGGAACAAAGTCCTAGACTGGCTGAAATATATACTTCATGACCTTCCAGCATAAATGGTGCTTGAAAGCATGACAACACAGATGTCGCTAACTGCCTCATCTCATCTTGTGTATGTTTTTTTGTTAATAGTACAAATTCATCTCCACCAAGCCTAGCCAGAACATCTTTATCTCCTAGTACGTAATGCAATCGGGAAGCGACTTCACTTAAAAGTAAATCTCCTATCATATGACCTAACGTATCATTCACTAATTTAAAGCGATCTAAATCAAAGTAAATCATGCCAAACTCTATTTTCTCTGCGATCATCTTATTTACAGTCGTAATTAACTGTAAACGGTTTGGTAAACTTGTTAACGCATCATGATAAGCAAGTTCCCTATAACGACTTTCGCTTAATCGTAATCTTTGCTCTGCTTCTTTCCTACTACTTATATCATTTCGAATTGCAATAAATTGATAGGGTTCTCCCTTTTCATTTAAAAATGGAACAATTGTTGTTTTAACCCAATAATACGTACCATCTTTTGCTTGATTTCGAATTTCCCCCGTCCAGACTTTTCCACTCAAAATACGCTTCCATAGGATTTGAAAAAATGCTTTCGGATGATATCCGGAATTTAAAATACGGTGATCTTTTCCTATTAACTCTTCTCTTTTATATTTTGAGATTTTACAAAATTTATCATTCACATATGTAATAAGACCATTTCGGTCTGTAATAGCAACAATTGAAGACTCATCTAATGCTAATTTTAAATCTTGCAATGAAGAGTCATATAATGCATGACCTCTTTGTTCTAGCATGCGCACCTCTCCTTGCTTCCTATCTGACTAAAACACAATTCGTTTCTCTTCATAGAAATAGAGATATTTCATTTTCTAACAATATGCCTTTACATAAAGTGAAACTTTAATCAGTGGGGGTTTTGTCCATCCCCCCACTGATTATTAGCCTTCACCAATCGGGCTTTTACGGGCAGTTATCTCCCAACTAACTTCCTCGCATTCACCGAATTTTGAGGTGGGAGTCTTACTGCCCGTTAATGCGGGATAAATCACAAATTTTTTCTAAATAGGCCGATTAAAATAACATAATATTATTTATAAAAAAAAGCAATATAGTGCCGTTTTAATTATAGTAGAGACTTTTCACTTCTCTGATTATCTGATCTTATTATACCGTATTCTCTTACATTTTTTTAATTTATAAAGCGACAATTTAATCAATACTAGCCTCTGCTCCCTACTAATGTGGCCTCACACCTAATCTCTTTGCTTTCATGAAATATTAAGGTGTAAATCCAACTGCCAACAAACTAACGGAATAGAGATTAAAATTGGCAGTTAATATTTTGAATTACAATAACAAAATATTAACATATTTTCACCTTTATTTTGGAAGTATTTTATAAATATATACATCTG
>NZ_JBFPJI010000138.1:0-8694 GCF_040838205.1 Bacillus sp. S4 | reverse complement strand
TACTTATCTTTCTCCATATATTTTTTAATCTTTCGTTCTTCCCACTCTTTTCCGAATATCCCAAATGGAAAAGTTGTCAAACCGTGTATAACGATACCGATTCCCCAACCTCCCAGTGGATATAAAAACCATAATTTACTTGAATCAGAGCTTATATTTATAAAAAAAAGCATTAAGTTAACTAGTATATAGACCGTTAAATGAATGTAAAACGCTTTTAAATTCTCCACCCTTTTTTTAGCTCGTAAATAATTCTCATCTCGCTCCACCCTTAAACACCTCTTTCAATATTGTATTTTTTCACCTTCGCTCCAGTGTTAACATCATATTCTAATCGGAAATCCGTTATTCTCAAAAAAACATCAAACAAAAAAGTACCCAGCAAATTGTCATACACATGATCATTTGCTGGGTACTGCATGATACATTTGTTATTTACAGGCGTCTAATTAAGACCAAATCCAAACATCATCATTATTTTCAACGTTGCCCTTTACCTCATAAACCTTTTCGATATGATCCGTTGTGTTCCAGTTAATAGAACTTCCACCCCAGCCCACATACTTCATATCAATTTTCACTTTCTCACCCGTATTAAATACTTGTCCCTTTGTTAAGAAAACATCAATAATAACTTTCTTCCCATTTAGCGATGGATACTCAACTACGACATATTTAGTAGCACCGTCTCCCTCATCTTCCATCGTTCCTACTTTTGATACTTCTCCAATTACATAATCAGGTGAGCCATCTTCTTTCATGTGCATGCCTAACTTGTTTGTTGTATTTTCAACTGCAGTTGCAACCATATATTCTGTAAAATTACGCATCATAGATCCAGTAGCTTTTACTTCATCCCCTACTTTCACATTTGAAAGTGAATCAATATAAACACTAACAGGTTCTTCGTATTGCTTAGATTTAACGATAATCACACCATTATCCACTTCTACTACTCGCCCTTCTAACGTCGAGAAATTCGACTCAATAGAAGCCGCACTCGCTTTTGACAGTTCTAATCCTGGTAAATTCGTTCCTGATAATGCTGCGATCCCTAAAGCACCTGCTAAAATTAATTTTTTCATACCCATTATGAAACATCTCCATTCATGATGATTTTATTTTTTCGATTGGATACGACCAACCTGTAACTATTATAGTTACAGACAATAAGGAATAGCAACCATCTTTCTCATGCAATGTTGCATACTGTAATTTTTAAATTTAAATCGATTATTCCTATATTCAACACGAATGCCAAATCCTTGAATACCAGCAGGTAAACTGATTGATGATGAAGAAACTAATGTCATGCATCATATTTTTTCAATGCTACATTTTGTATAATCGTAGTCCATTAAATTATGTAGGAGCGGAATTAAAATGTTAATGAAACCCAAAAGATTACAGCCAGGAGATATTGTGGCGACAGTAAGTGCTTCGTGGGGAGGCGCAGGTGATGCTAAGCTACAATGGCGTTATGAGCAAGGAGTAAAGAGATTAGAAGAAGTTTTCGGCCTTAAAGTTATCCCAATGCCAAATAGTTTAAAAGGTAGCGAATACCTTTATAAAAATCCACAAGCTCGCGCGGAAGACTTAATGACAGCATTTAAAGATACACGTATTAAAGGAATTATTACGAATATAGGTGGAGAAGATAGCATCCGTTTACTTCCTTATATTGATTTTAATATGATACGTGAAAACCCAAAAATTTTTATGGGGTACTCTGACGATACCGTTTCACATTTATTTTGTCATAAAGCAGGTATTTCTTCTTTTTACGGTCCAGCAATTTTAACCGATTTTGCCGAAAATGTAGAGATGGATTCATATACGATTGCGACGGTAAATCGTACTCTCTTTTCAAATGAGATGATTGGCGAAATTCAACCAGCTAATGAATGGACGAGTGAGCGTTTAGAATGGATAGAGATAAATAAGGATAAAAGGCGTACGATGCAACAAAACAATGGATATGAGCTACTTCAAGGCTCTACCACTGTACAAGGGCGTTTGATTGGTGGTTGTATAGAAGTACTGGAATTTGCAAAAGGAACGGAACTTTGGCCCGAGAAAGAACATTGGGAGAATAGCATCCTTTTCTTTGAAACCTCTGAAGATCATCCAGAACCAAGTTATATAAAGTATTGGTTGCGAAATTATGCAGCACAAGGCATTCTGCAAAAAGCAAAAGGAATCATTTTTGGTAAACCGAAAGACGAAATGTATTATGAAGAATATAAACATGAAATACTGAAAGTTATGGGGGAATATAACTTAGAAGATTTGCCAGTTCTTTATAATTTAAATTTCGGGCATACTGAACCGAAGTTTATTTTACCTTACGGTGCGATGGCAGAAATTGATTGTGAAAATAGATCTTTCTCTATTTTAGAAAGTGGCGTGGAATAAAATAAGTGTGGGGTTTCCCCCCACACTTATTTCATTTCCTTTGCCTACTGATTAAAGAATAATCCCCGAAAAACTCCCCTTCATTACTTCCTTTTCAAGTTGATTCATACATGTAAACATCGCAATAATCTTTGTCCGATTTTTTTCATCAGGCTCAAATTGTTCAATGGTTACGTCACAACGAATCGTATCACCGCTAAAAACGGGACGTAAAAATTCAAAATCCATCTTGCGAGCTAATACATTATGATCACCGCCAACTTTCGTAGGAAGCGTTGATGTTAAAAGACCTTGTACAACAAATCGTCCTTGTTCATCTGGTGTAATATGATGAATTCCCTCATCCTTAGATACTTCTGTAAATAAAACAACATCCTCTTTTGTAAAAGTTCGCTCAAAGGTGATTTTTTCTCCTACTTGCAATTTCATTGATACCCCTCCTCAAAAACACTTTTAAAATAAGAAAAACCGAAACTAAAAATCATTTCGGTTTTTCAAACTAAAGAAGTTTATTTTAACGAATGTACAAACAACCCACTGCGAAGTTTCGGTTCAAACCATGTTGATTTCGGCGGCATTACTTCTCCAGCGTCTGCGATTGTTAATAAATCTTCCATTGATGTCGGATATAACGCGAACGCTGCTTTGTATTCACCGCTATTCACAAGACGTTCTAGTTCTTCTAATCCGCGGATTCCGCCGACGAAATCAATGCGTGAATCAGAGCGCGGATCATGTATTTCAAGCACCTGACTTACTAAATGATCTTGTAAAATAGATACATCTAAACGTCTAACAAGATCATTCGCATCAAATGTTTCCTCTTTCACTGTGAGCTTATACCACTTTTCGTTTACATACATTCCAAATGATTTTGGCTCATTTGGTTTATACGGTGAAACACCTGCTTCTTCCACATAAAAATATTGCGCCACTTGCTTTAAAAATTGCTCTACTGATAAGCCATTTAAATCTTTCACAACCCGGTTATAATCCCAAATTGATAATTCATCATGAGGGAATAAAACAGATAGGAAGAAATTGAATTCCTCTTCTCCTGTGTAATTCGGATATTGCTCTCTTCGCATAACTCCTACTTTTGCAGCTGATGCAGAGCGGTGATGTCCATCTGCAATGTACAAGTTAGGGATATCTTCAAATGCATTTACTAAAGTCGTAATTACTTCTTCATCTGCAATCTTCCACGCAACATGCTCGACTCCGTCTTCTGCCGTAAATTTATAAATTGGCGCATGTTCTTCTTTCCAGCTTGCAATTAAACGTTTCACTTCTTCTTTTGTACGATAAGTTAAAAAGATAGGACCCGTATTTGCATCGCACACATCTACGTGACGAATGCGATCTAGTTCTTTTTCATGACGCGTTCTTTCATGTTTTTTAATTGTATCATCTTCATACTCGTCAATCGATGTACAAACGACAAGGCCTGACTGCGTTCTTCCTTGCATCGTCAGTTCATAAATATAAAGCGCTGGCTCTTCATCTTGAACGAACACTTCTTCTTGTATAAATTGCTTTAAATTTTCACCCGCTTTTTCATATACGCGATCATCATACGGTGAAAGTGCTGGATCTAAATCAATTTCTGCTTTATCAACATGTAAGAAAGAATATGGATTCCCTTTTACAACTTCTCTTGCCTCTTCACTATTTAATACATCGTAAGGTAAAGCTGCCACTTGCACAGCTTTTTCTTCTACTGGACGGATGGCCCGAAACGGTCGGATATTTGCCAAGTTCCTCTCTCCTTTACACAATCATTCGAACGGCTACAACACCTGTAATTTTGCTTATATTTTCCACAATATTCTCTTTAATTATATCATCAATACCATTATCAATATCAATCATTGTGTACGCCCAAGAATGTTTACTACGATTAATCATATCCGCAATATTAATATGATGTTCTGCTAAACATCCTGTAATTTGCCCTACCATGTTCGGAACGTTTTGATGCATAATCGTAATTCGTTTTTTTCCAATGTACGGAAGTTCTACGTTTGGATAGTTTACTGAATTACGAATATTTCCTGTCTCTAAATATTCACGTAATTGTCGAGCTGCCATTACCGCACAATTTTCTTCAGACTCAGACGTAGATGCACCAAGGTGAGGCGTCGCTGTTACATTTTTCATCTTTATAACATTTTCATTCGGGAAATCTGTTACGTAATGTGTAATAATATCTTCTTCTAACGCTTTTTGAAGAGCTGTTTCATCTACAAGTTCTCCTCTTGAGAAATTGAATAGACGCATTCCTTTTTTCATCGTCTCTATAGCGTGTTCACCAACAATCCCCTTCGTTTGGTTCGTAAGAGGAATGTGTAATGTAATATAATCACAAGTTGCAAAAATTTCATCTAAACTAAATGCTCTTTGCACTTGCGTAGAAAGACGCCATGCTGTTTCAACAGATATATATGGGTCGTATCCGACAACGTCCATTCCTAAAGCTAACGCATCGTTCGCAACTAAAGCACCGATTGCACCAAGACCGATAACACCTAGACGTTTCCCTGCTATCTCTGATCCAACAAATTGCTTCTTCCCAGCTTCAACAAGCTGTGGTACTTCTTCTCCATCCAACTCTTTCGTCCAGCTCACTCCATTTATAATATTACGGGAAGACATAATAAGACTTGCGATAATAAGTTCCTTCACTGCATTCGCATTAGCCCCTGGCGTATTAAATACTACAATCCCTTTTTCCGTACAACGCTCAACAGGAATATTATTTACACCGGCACCAGCTCTTGCAATCGCCTTTAAATCTTCTGAAAATTCTTCTTGATGTAAAGAATAGCTGCGAAGTAAAATACCATCTGGATGACCTACTTTGTCTCCAATTTCATAGCGATTCCCATCAAAAATTTGCAAACCCTTTTCCGCAATTTGATTTAACGTCTGAACACGAAACATATCCCCATCTCCCTATCTATTTTCAAGCTCAAATTCCTTCATATAAGCTACTAATTGCCCAACACCTTCCACTGGCATCGCATTGTAAATACTTGCACGCATACCACCTACTGAGCGATGTCCCTTTAGCGTAACGAAACCGCGTTCTTTCGCTTTTTGTAAAAACTGATTGTTAAGCTCTTCTGACGGTGTTGTAAACGGAATATTCATAAGTGATCGATACGTAGGGTCAACTGGTGAAGTAAACAATTTAGATTCATCTAAAAAACTGTAAAGAAGTGAAGATTTCATTCTATTTTGTTCTTCAATCGCAGATACCCCGCCTTGTTCTTTCAACCACTCTAGTACAAGTTTCGTCACATAAATACTAAAGGATGGCGGTGTATTATATAGGGAGTTATTTTTACTGTAAGTTTCATAGTTTAGCATCGTAGGACAAGCACTATTTGCACTGCCAATTAAATCTCTTTTTATAATTACAATCGTTAAACCCGCTGGCCCTAAATTCTTTTGCGCACCCGCATATATGAGACCAAACTTCGTAACATCATATTGTTCTGATAAAATATTTGAGGACATATCCGCAACAAGCGGCACTCTTTCTACATGTGGAATATCCACATATTTTGTCCCCTCAATTGTATTATTTGTTGTAATATGTATATAATCTAGTTCTTCATCATTTGGTAAATCATCCATTTTAGGAATCGTAGTAAATTTCTCTTTTTCAGAAGAAGCAATCACTTGCACTTCCCCTACTTTTCCGGCTTCTTGCTGCGCCTTTTTAGACCATGAACCTGTCAGTATGTACCCAGCTTTTTTATATGTACTCATTAAATTTAACGGTATCATAGAAAATTGTAATGACGCACCGCCTTGTAAAAATAAAACTTCATAATCATCAGGAATGTTCATTAATTCACGAAGTAAGCTGCTGGCTTCATCAATAATACTTTGGAAATAAGAAGATCTATGGCTCATTTCCATAACAGACATGCCTGTCCCGTTATAATTTACAAGCTCCTTTTGCACTTTCTCTAAAACCGGCAAAGGGAGTATAGATGGTCCTGCTGAAAAATTATACACTCTCTCCATCACCCAGATAACCTCCCTATTTCTCATTTTTATTATTTTTTAAACTTTCTGAATTATAACCTATATACAATACACGGTCAATTTGTTTTCCGTTATTACGGCGTAAGACGCAATGGAATCGCTTGCATGTGCAAATATTTTTTTATATAAAGTGAGCAGAAAACATATCAACAAAACAACAGCCTAGATGCATAGTGCTCTCCTTTCAAATTTGATAGGTTCTTCTCTTATCTATTTTACTTTTTATACATTAGAAAAAGAGCGAATCTACATTCGCTCTTTTCCACATATTTATGGCCCAAAGCTTATCATCCAACCTAACATAAATCCAAATATAGAAAACAGCAGCATAAAAATAAATAAACTACATGCCCACAATGCATATTTTCGACTTTTGCTTTTTGTGATCATACCTATGACTGAGCACACCACTCCAATACCAACTATTTGCAGAAAACTTTTACCTATAAATGTTTCTTGAATAAGCAATATAATGTTCAAATACAATAACGCTAGAAAGGCAATAATTAATGAAATAGTCCCCATCCACGTTTCCTGTTTATACATATGATTCTTTCCTTTTTTTAAGAATGCCAATTCCATAACCTCGCTTCACCTACTTTCAATTTTCTAACTTTTTCGTGGCTCATCAATTTTTCAACTTCTACTTTAGGCCCAGTTACAACTGCCCCGTATGTTTTTATCCCATTTTTTTCAAGGAAAGAAATACGCTTTGACAACTCTAATACTTTCGCTCTAGATAGCTTCACTGCTAAATTTTCATGCTTCTGTAATGACTTTAACACATCAATAAATTGTTCCTCATGAGGTAAATCACTTACAAAAGCACCACTTGGACTTGAAATCATTTCTGCTGGAAAGCCAATCGGGGCTACATACATACCCTCTTCATTCGTTTGCTTCTCCTCTAATCCTGTATTAACGGCATACCACACAATATCAATAGTAGGAAACATATTCGTTACCTCTTGTACACTTAATAATTCTCTAAAAGATACAAATGCTTCTACAACAGATTCTTGCGGAAGACCCTTTAATACCTGCGCTTCTTCGCTACTATTATAGGACGCATTATAATTATTAGGATGAGACAACACCTCGTTATCTATATATGGGACTTCTGGAATTTTTTCATCTGTTGTATATTCACGGCTTACTTTCGTTGCTCTACTTAATACATAATCTGTTTTCTCTTCTCCTATTCGAATATCTTTCTTTCCTACCCTTTTATACAAATCAAAATGCAATTGCAAACTAAGCGGTAGCAATGTTTGCTCCATGTCCCTATCTTTCAAAAATACATTTGGTTCTGTTACACTTAACGTTTGATTTACTACATTCCGTATCTCCATTGCGTTTGTAGGTGCCACTGTATAATATAAGAGTGTAGATATATATAAAATAGGTTGAATAAGTAGTAAAAAAGTAAATACAATCAAAACATTCGTAATACGCGCTCTTTTTTTACCTATTTTCAACACTTGCTCCTGTTTTCCATCAGGAAGTGAAGCCGGTCTTTGATCAAGAGCTTCTTGTAACAATTCTTTATAATCATCTTGTTCAGAATGAGGTTTATCATTTGTCATTTTGACTCTTTTCCTCCTTTAACAATTCTTTTAATCTCTTTCTCCCGCGAAATATGTGACTTTTATACGTGTTTACCTTTAAATCTAATACAGTAGCACCCTCTTCGTACGTTAATTGATGTACGTCACATAATAAAATAGATTGTGCCTCTACCACTGGTAAAGTATGAATAATCTGAATTAATTTTTCATAACTATTTTTTGCGACTACATACTCTTCTGTAGATTCCCCTGCTTGTATTGTCTCTAATTCTTCCGTTCCTACAAAAGTTACTTTTTTCTCTTTCCTAACAAAATCAATAAACGTATGATATGCCACTTTAAATAGCCATGATTTTACCTTTTGGTTTTCATAGTCTTCTAGATAAAGATACGCCCGATAAAAAGTCTCCTGCATCAAGTCCTCCGCTACGTGATGGCTACGAGAAAGGGAAAATAAATACCGGTACACATCGTTTATATAAACTTTATATATTTCTTCAATTTCCATCCCCCTCCTCCTTTCATATATAACACGAATAAGCGCGTTAAAAAGTTGCATTATTTTTCCTTTTTATATTTTTTATTTATTAAAAAAGAAATAACATTTATAGATTTCAATAACTATTTACAATTATAAACAAAATATGAGATG
>NZ_JBFPJI010000137.1:0-8767 GCF_040838205.1 Bacillus sp. S4 | reverse complement strand
AAACAATAGCCTCAAAAACTGGAGGCTATTCAATTTCACAATCTATTATGATTAATTACAATAAATAGGTAAGCTCTTTAAAGTCTGTCCCATCGCTGCATTCGTAAAATGATGAATAACATCAAAATCCTCAACTTGATGGATGTTAGCGAACCGTTCCACAAATGAAATTAAAGCGATAGACGGGATCCCAATTAAAGTTTTTTAAACCTAATTGGACTTACCATTAAGAGAGCGAGGATTAATGTAATCCATGCATTGCTATATGAAAACAATCCCATACCGGCCAATGGTAATCCAGCAGCTGGAATAGGTAATCCCTTAAAATATCCAATGGTTGGTTTTACACTAAATTTAGCTAATCTTAAAGCACCCATCGTTGGGAAAAGGATAAATGCCAAAGAAGTTAAAATAGATGGTGTTGCTATCGAATGAAATAGAAGTGCAGGCGCAACTCCGAAACTAACAATATCAGCTAAGGAATCCAATTGTACACCAAACTCACTGTTCACTTTTAATTTTCTCGCAATTCTTCCATCAAGGAGATCTAAAACAGCTGAAAAGAAAATAAAAATGGAGGCTACTTCCAAATAGTCACTCATATTCATGGTAATTGAAAAAACACCGCACAATAAATTTCCAATCGTAAATAAATTGGGTACAGCTTTTACTATCTGATTGAACAAGGTTGTCCCCCCTAAGTTGATCAAACTTCACATTTATGTAGCATTTTCTATATATTCTTCCGTTATTCTTGAAAATATATGACCACTGTATGCTAAGTAAATTTCGACAAGAGAAAAGCCGATTTCCTGTACGTTATGTTGGTTTATAAACATGTTTGATCAAAGGTAAGTCTATTCTCTCTAAAAGTTGCATTATATCTTCATATAGTCATAAAATTAATCTGTGGTCGAAAATGCGTAAAGAGCTGCTAGAATGAATTACTGAGAATACGAAGAATAAAGGAGAGAAACGGAGTAAAAACTAAAAAAATTAGATAAGGAAAATGGAGAGATGAATTAAATGTTAAAGATCATTAAACATTTAAAACCATTTGTTACTTCCATCATTGCAGTTGTATGTCTTTTAACTGTGCAGGCAGTATGCGATCTATCACTGCCAGACTATATGTCTAACATTGTCAATGTAGGGATTCAACAAAAAGGTGTAGAAAATGCAGTACCTGAGGTTATTCGTAAAAGTGAAATGGATAAACTTACGCTCTTTATGAATGAAAATGAGAAGAAAAAAGTAGCTGACAACTATGTGCTTTTAGATAAGAACAACCTCTCTCAAAGTGAACTAAAAAATGACTTAAAAGATTATCCACAGCTTGATAAAGAGCCGCTTTATAAGCTACATACAGAAGATAAAAATATAATTAACGAACTTAACAATATCTTTGGGAAACCAATGTTAATTACACAAGGAATTGAAAAAGGAGGCGCATCTGCTTTCCCTCCTGCTGCGACGGGTGACAACAAAACACCAGCGAAGCTTCCGCCAAATACAGATCCTTTTGCAATCATTGCGAAACTTCCTCAAGATCAAATCAATGCAATGAAAGAAAAGGCAGATGAAAAGTTTAAGAATATGCCAGGCAGCATGGTAACACAATCAGCCGTTTCATTCATTGAGAATGAGTATAAAAAGATCGGTATCAATATAGATAAGCTTCAATCTAATTTCATTCTTACTTCCGGCGGGAAAATGCTGCTTTTATCCTTAGTAAGTATGGCAGCTACCGTTATCGTGAGTTTACTTGCTGCAAAAGTAGCTGCTGGGCTCGGCAGAGACCTTAGAAAGAAAGTATTCCGGAAAGTTACAAACTTCTCGAATGCGGAGTTTGATAAGTTTTCCACTGCATCTCTAATTACAAGAAGTACAAATGATATCCAGCAAGTTCAAACACTTATGGTTATGATGCTTCGCATTGTATTCTATGCACCAATTTTAGGTATCGGCGGCATTATTAAAGTACTTACTACAGATCTTTCAATGGGATGGATTATCGCAGTTGCGGTAATCGCGATTTTAAGCTTAGTCATTGGTTTATTTAGCATCGCGATTCCTAGGTTTAAGCGTATCCAAAAGTTAGTAGATAAAATTAACTTAATCACTCGTGAATCTTTAACAGGTATGCTCGTTATTCGTGCTTTTAATAATCAAAAACATGAAGAAAAGAAATTTGAAAAAGGAAATCAAGATTTAACAAACACAAATTTATTTGTAAGCCGTTTAATGTCATTTATGATGCCAATGATGATGTTTATCATGAATGCCGTTACTGTACTTATTATTTGGGTTGGATCACACCAAGTGGATATGGGACATATGCAAGTTGGTGATTTAATGGCATTTATGCAATATACAATGCAAATCATCATGGCCTTCTTAATGATTTCAATGGTATCTATTATGGTTCCGCGTGCTTCAGTTTCCGCACAACGTATCGCAGAAGTTTTAGATACTGACATTACCATTAGTGATGTAAAAGAGCCGAAAACATTTGCTTCAGACAAGAAAGGTTACGTTGAATTTAAAAATGTTGGCTTTAGATACCCAGGTGCAGAAGAAGATGTGCTTTCCAATATCACCTTTACTGCAAAACCTGGTGAAACGACAGCTTTCATCGGAAGTACAGGTAGTGGTAAATCAACATTAATCAACTTAATTCCACGATTTTACGATGTCACAAGCGGCCAAATATTAATAGATGGCACGGATATTAGAGAAGTATCTCAGAAGGAATTAAGAGAGAAAATTGGTTATGTACCGCAAAAAGGAGTTCTATTCTCAGGTACAATCGAGAGTAATTTGAAATACGGTAAGAAAGAAGCAACTGAAGAAGAACTCGCAAAAGCGGCAGAAATCGCGCAAGCTATGGAGTTTATTAACGAAAAACCTGAAAGCTTCCGTACAGAAATATCACAAGGTGGTACGAATGTTTCCGGTGGTCAAAAACAAAGACTTTCTATTGCACGTGCTCTTACGAAAAAATCGGAAATCTTCATATTCGATGATAGTTTCTCAGCTCTTGACTTTAAGACAGACGCAGCATTGCGCAGAGCTTTAAACAATGAGATTACAGGAAGTACTGTTTTACTTATTGCCCAAAGAATCAGCACAATCATGAATGCCGATAAGATCATTGTACTTGACGAAGGAAAAATAGTTGGAACTGGTACTCATGAAGAGCTTATGGAAAACTGTGAAGTTTATAAGCAAATTGCTTTATCACAACTTTCAAGAGAGGAGTTGTCATCATGAGTGATAAAAAAATAGAAAATAGAAAACAAGGCGGTCCTGGTCCTGGCGGTGGCGGTCCTATGGGCGGCGGCATGAGAAAGATTGAGAAGGCAAAAAACTTCAAAGGAACGATGAATAAACTCCTTCAATACTTGAAGCCCTATAAATTATCAATCTTAGTCGTTATCCTTTTCGCAATCGGTAGTGCAGCCTTTACAATCGTTGGTCCAAAAATTTTAGGAAATGCGACAACAAAACTTTTCGAAGGACTCGTAAGCAAAGTATCAGGAGCACCCGGTGCGGCCATTGACTTTACCTATATCGGAAACATTGTTATTTTACTTCTTGGATTATATATACTGAGCACTGTGTTTGGTATTATCCAGGGGTACATTATTTCTGGAGTAGCTCAAAAAGTATCTTATAACTTCAGAAAAGAAATCGACGAAAAAATTAATCGTATGCCGCTGAATTACTTTGATAAAACAACGCACGGCGAAGTATTATCGAGAATTACAAATGACATAGATACGGTGAGCCAAACGTTAAACCAAAGTATGTCGCAAATCATCACATCCGTTATTACAATCATCGGTGTACTTATCATGATGTTATCAATCAGCTGGCAAATGACATTAGTGGCGCTTTTAATATTGCCAGTATCGATGATTCTCATCATGGCAGTCGTAAAACGATCACAAAAATACTTCAAATCCCAGCAAAAATATTTAGGACACGTAAACGGTCAGGTCGAAGAAATTTATAGTGGTCACAATATCGTAAAAGCCTTTAACAAAGAAGAAGAAGAAGTAAAAAAATTCGAAAAGGTAAATGATACCCTTTATCACTCCGCATGGAAATCTCAATTTTTATCTGGAATGATGATGCCGATTATGACATTTATCGGTAATATCGGTTACGTCGCTGTATCTATTTTAGGCGGATGGCTTGCGGTAAAGAGAACCATCGCAGTTGGAGACATTTTAGCCTTTGTGCAATATGTTAGAAGCTTTACGCAACCAATCGCTCAAGTAGCGCAAATCGCGAACGTACTTCAATCCACTGCAGCTGCTGCAGAAAGAGTCTTCGAATTTTTAGAAGAAGAAGAGGAAGTGCCAGAAGCAGAAAATCCAGTGAAGCTGCAAAAAGTTCAAGGAGAAGTTACCTTCCAAGATGTTCAATTTGGATACAATCCAGATAAGATCATCATCAATAATTTCTCATCTAACATTAAACCTGGACAAAAAGTAGCAATCGTCGGACCAACCGGGGCTGGTAAAACAACGATTGTAAAACTGTTAATGCGTTTCTATGACATAAACAGCGGTGCAATATGTATCGACGGTCACGATATAAAAGACTTCACGCGAGAAGACCTGCGCAACATGTTTGGTATGGTACTTCAAGACACTTGGCTATTTAACGGCTCCATCATGGAAAATATACGTTACGGTAGACTCGATGCTACAGACGAAGAAGTAATTGAAGCAGCGAAAGCAGCTCACGTTCACAGTTTCGTAAAAACATTACCAAATAAATATCAAATGGAACTAAACGAAGAAGCAAGCAACGTATCCCAAGGACAAAAGCAACTACTAACAATTGCCCGCGCCCTTATTGCGGATCCGAAAATATTAATACTCGATGAAGCGACAAGCTCCATTGACACTCGTACAGAAGTACTGATCCAAAAAGCGATGGAAAACCTTATGGAAGGTAGAACAAGCTTCATTATCGCTCATAGATTATCAACAATACGTGATGCAGATTTAATCCTTGTCATGAAGGATGGGGATATTGTAGAACAAGGTAATCATGAAGAGTTATTGAAAGCTGATGGTTTCTATGCTTCGCTTTATAATAGTCAGTTTGAAGGTGCGGATGCTTCTTGAGTTAGGTGTCCCGAAAGTCCATTTAAATAACTAAAACCCACGGTGAAAATTCATTTTCTTCGTGGGTTTTTATCATTTTTAAGGTATCGTAAATTCTGTAATGTTTTAGTGTTTCTCCTCCTTCTCCTCCTTCTCCTGTTTTATTACTTTCTCCAGAGCTAAGGAGCATTTCTTCCCCATTAATTGTTGCACAAGGGATAACCGGCTTAATTAAAGGGAATTATCAAAAAGGGTACTATTAAACAGAACAAGCCCAAGAAATAGATAAGGAGTGAACAAGCGATGGACAACATGATTAATACGGGCAACTTTGGTTTACAAAGGGGACCTGCTCAAAAAACGGTTGGCCAGTATTTGTTCGATTGCCTGAAACTGGAGGGCATTACCGAAATTTTTGGTGTCGCAGGGGACTATAATTTTACACTTCTTGATACTTTGGAGTGTTATAACGGCATCCGTTTTATAGAAGGACGAAACGAACTAAACTCGGGCTACGCTGCAGATGGTTATGCAAGAATCAAAGGAATATCGGCTCTTATTACGACCTTCGGGGTCGGGGAGCTCAGCGCCTGCAATGCGATAGCGGGAGCTAACAGCGAGCATGTACCAATAATACACATTGTGGGCGCGCCTCCTGAGAAGGATCAAAAAGAGCATAAACTGATGCATCACACCTTAATGGATGGAAATTTTGACGTCTTTCGCAAGGTGTATGAGCAGATTACGGCATATACCGCGGTGCTTACGCCGGAAAATGCCAAGATTGAAATTCAGACTGCGATTCGCATTGCTAAGGAAAAGAAAAAGCCGGTATACCTGGTTGTGGCTAATGATTTAGTGACCAAGCCGATTAAAGTCTGGACAGAGCCAGTACCACCACGTTCAACATCCAACCCGAATACCCTTCAGGCTGCAGTGAATCATGTCCGTACGCTTTTGGAACGTGCCCACCGACCGGTTATCTTGGTGGGTGTGAAAACGATGCGTTTCGGCCTTCAGACAGCAACTCGGCAGCTAGCCGATGCAATGAATGTGCCTGTTGTAACGATGATGTACGGGAAGGGGGGATTCGACGAGACCCATCCAAATTATATCGGAATGTATCTAGGCTCTTTCGGAGGTTCTGAAGTCCAAAGTACGGTGGAGAATGCAGATTGTATCATTGCAATCGGCATGGTATTGGCGGACACCAACACGGCGAAATTTACCGCAAAACTGAACCCGCTAATAACTGTCAATATTCAACCAGACATGGTTAAAATCGCTGAGGCGGAATATCCGAATGTTCTTGCAGCCGACATGCTACTTGCCGTGCAGAAGGTGGGTTATAAGGGAAAAGGTTTGACAGAAAAAAATTCATTCCCTTACGATCAATTAACAACTAATGTCGACGGATCTCTATTGGCGGAACGCTATTATCCGCGTTTTCAGTGCATGCTGAAAGAGGACGATATTGTGATCGCCGAGACCGGGACATTTTATAATGGAATGGCGGAGGTGAGATTGCCGGGCAATGTAACGTATATCGGCCAAGGTGGATGGCAGTCTATCGGTTACGCAATCCCCTCGGCGTTCGGTGCTATTATGGCCGCGCCGGAACGCCGAGTATTGGTGTTTACAGGTGACGGCGCCCTGCAGCTAACAGCACAGGAAATCAGTTCTATGCTCTATTACGGTTGCAAGCCCATAATCTTTATATTGAACAACGATGGTTATACAATTGAGAAATATTTAAATGTCAAAACAGAGGATCAAAAGTACAACCAAATCCCTCGATGGTCTTACACCAAGCTGGCCGAAGCTTTTGGAGGTAACGCGTTTACCGTTACGGTCCGGACCTATGGAGAGCTTGATCAGGCTATAATCCATGCTGAAAAGGAAAGCGCCGAAAGACTCTGTATAATTGAAATGATCGCAGGGAATCCGATGGACGCACCTGAATATATGCGACGGATGCGTAGTTATATGGAGAAGCAGGAAATGCAGCGCAGTCAGAAATAATATCCAATTCCCTAGTCCCTCCTAGTCCCTAATTGGATACTAATTGAACCGTTCTAATCATATTCTTTTAATAAAATGCAATTAAAGGGGTGTAAAGTAAGTTGACAAAAGTTAAGGTTAGTTTACGACCCATTGCAAGTAAGTTCAATTTACCTACTGTTTTGAAAACAACTATACTACCAGGTGACTCAATTGAAAGGTTATTCATTGCCACCCAGGTAGGAGAAATCTTTTACATAGGAGACGGAGTTATAAGGACTTTTTTAGATATTCGCCCGCGAATCATAAAATTAGGCACATCTGAAGAAGGGGTTTCTAGTAGTGGTTACGATGAACGAGGATTGCTAGGACTAGCGTTTCATCCACAATTTTATCAAAATGGTTTATTTTACCTTCATTATTCAGTAGCTGGCACTCAAGGTCCGGGTGCCCTTTCTGAACCTTTTAAACCTGATCCATGTGATCCGAAAACTTTAAACTTAAAGTGGGTAAATAGAGATAATCAATATGATCATATTGATACGGTTGAGGAATGGATTTTACAATCACATGGTCAATCTCAAAAACGACGGACATTACTTAACATAAGAAGGCCCTTTTTTAATCATAACGGAGTCAATAGTTTAAACTTTTCACCTGAGACTGGAAAACTTGTTTTTACAAATGGAGATGGTGGATCGGGTTATGATCCATTTAATTTAAGCCAGGATGATTTAGAAATAGCGGGTAAAATAATTGAAATCGATGTAAGTAAAAATACATTCATAAATAACCCTCCAGTAGTTACGCGATTTAATGAGTTTCCTTTATCTATACAAGAAACACTTACAGTAATTGCGAAAGGAGTTCGTAATATAACAGGTATTTCATTTCAAAGGTTTTATAATCAGTATATCAAATATGCTGGAAATGTCGGGCAGGATATTGTAGAGTCTATTTTTTCGTTTGTTCATTATAAACCCATACCGGTTACCGAACTTGTTCAAACGCATTTAATGAGATCCACTCCCATTCAAGATGGATTTATTAATTTTGGTTGGCGAGGATGGGAAGGAGAATTACCTACTTCTTTTATAAGGCACTGTTCTGAGAACCCTACTTTGGATGAGAGAACAATGGCTTATTATAATGAAACAATTCAAACGTCAGTGAGACGTATTCAGCCTCTAATTAGTTATTTTCATAAAGATTCCAGACCGGATAAGTTTGGAGGAACTTCACTTACAGGAGTTCAGCCTTATATGGGAACTGCAATACCAAATTTAACTGGTAGCGTCGTGTTTACCGATCTTGCCAAAAAAGAAGAATCTCGGTCTCCAGTTAAAGGTGTTTTAGCATATACTAGGGCAAGTATAGACGATAAACGTAATGATTTTCATGTTATTGAAACCAATTATGATTTTGGTGCTCAAGCAGCTTATTATGTTAGTTTAGGAACAAACTTAGATCAAACTAGATTATATTTAGGAGTTTACGGTTCTATGAAAGTAACTGATTTTAACAAAGGTACTATTTATGAAATTGTTCCATGATACGATATAAACTCTAAGTCTAAAAATATAAGAAATTCATTATTCTTCAAAATGCACGACCTGTTGTCCCTCTAAAAAACTTCTATGCAT
>NZ_JBFPJI010000136.1:0-8807 GCF_040838205.1 Bacillus sp. S4 | reverse complement strand
TGGCTATTTTTAATGGATTTAATTTGCAACATTTTGTAGACAATCGAATTCAAATCCAGGACATGCTAAATGTTTTTATTGAACTCCTTCAAATTCAAGAACCGAATAAAAAAGATGAATAAGAGTATGATGTCTGAATGATAATTTATGAATATTATATACATATCAAGTCGACATAACGTCTCATTATCGGTAGCAAATCAAAAGCGAAATCCACTGATTTAACAAGGATTTCGCTTTTTCTTTGTTTATCATTCTATGCATGATTTTATACATTGTGGAGATGATGGGGATTTTCCGGTTTACGAATGTCCTGTATTAGTACAAATGTGGATTTAAAATAAAGATTGATAATTTGTAATAAAGATTGATAAAAAGATCTATTTTGTAGAGTATTTCTTTGTTCAACAATCGGGCCAAATTGTTTAGTAGTTTTAGGGGGGATTAAAAGATGGAATGGTTTACTTTTCTTGTTTTTCCAGCATTCACTTTAGGTGGAATAGCTTTAGGGCTCGCCCTTCACTCAATCAAAAAAATAAAGAACATGGAAAGGAGAGTTGAGGAATTAGAAAACAAAAATAAATAAATCTATGACTTTTGTCAATAAAGTGTCCCAGCTAAACTTTAAGTGGATTTTTACAATGATTATTCCATAAAAGGGCGCTTTAATTGAGCAAGGATCACAAAAATTATCAAACTTTTTTATAAAAGATGATTCAATTGAATATAGAAAAGGCGTGTTTTGATCAATCTTTTTTTCAAAACACGCTTTTTCTATTTGCTCTTTTATCAAGGTCTATTAAGTTAATTTAATCAAACTTTATTCTAAGGTTACAACAAAAAATTGTATAAAATCTTGTATAAAAAAGTAGTGGGTTTACTGTGTTCTACTTCGGCCGATTTTAAAATCAAAGGGAATTCTTTTAAATTCTCGAATAATCATTGAAGAGCGGGTGAACGAGCGCCTACAAGAAAATTTATGATATTCTAAAGAGTGAGGTGATAGCTTGAAAGAATATGAATATGTCTTGTTAAACAAAGAAATGAGTGAACGATTAAATATTGGGGTAAGTACTTTAAGAAAGTGGGCTGCCGCGCTAGAAAAGAACGGATATTACTGGGAGAAAAATGATGATGGTACTCGCTATTATACTCACTATGATCAAGATACACTTATACTGTTTAAAAGTTTAGTACAAGAGCAAAAATTCAACTTAGAACAAGCTGCAAAAGTTATTATATCTAAGCGTGAAGGAAACCGCTCTTCATCAAGAACGGGGGACGCTCTCCAAGAAATACAACAAGAATCTAAGAGTGAAACCCACTCTTCTAGCCGTTCTCTAACTCCTGTGACAAATGAATCTATACAAAGTTTAATAGATTATATAAAAGAGCAAGACAAACTTAATAGGCATCTATTAGAAAAAATTGAAGAGATGGAGAAGGAACGAAAAAGTGATAGAGAAATTCTAGAACGTATGGAACATCAACTTACTCGACAAGAAAACCGAGCAAATGAAAGAGATAAAATGTTGATGGAAAATATAAGAAGTATTCAACAGCTTGCAATTACAAAACAAAAAAATTCTTTGTGGAATCGTTTATTTAATAAGTAAAATAAAAAAGGCTCACTCTTTGTTATATAAGGAGTGAGCCTTTTTGTTTTACTACTGATAATGAGACGTTATGTTAACCTCACATGTATAGAATATACATCAAAAAAATGTACGACTTATTCTAATTCCTTCGTGATAGAATGTAATAAATCCATATATTTACAAAAAAATAAAGGGGGAAAACTTTTGTATAAAAAACTTAGAAAATATCTTATATTAGGTTCCCTAACTCTTGTCATTAGTGGCTGTTCGATTTCAAAAGGGTACGATACAAAGCAAGAAGCATTAAAGCAAGAATTAAAATCAACAAGTAATACAGATACAAATAAATATCATGCTTTAGAGCGTATTATAAAAATAGATGGAAAAATAGCCTTTTTTGTTACACCTGATAATTACATTTCAATAGCGGATTTACAAATGAAAAATGGAAAATGGACTGTAAGTGGAATAACAGGAGGAGAAAATGTAAGTGAGTTAAAAGTACAAGATTCTGGTATATCACCTACTTTTGGAGTTTCAAACGGAAAAGTTATTTCTGGCTATCTTAAGAATCCATCCATTAGCGAGGTATCTTATAAATCAACTTCAGGACATATAATAAATTTAGATAAATTTTTACCTAACGAATCAAAGTATAAAGGATGGAGTTTATGGTACATAATCCTTCCTAATAAATTAGACGATGGTCCAGAATCATTGGATTCTATTAAGACTGCTTTAGAGTTTAAAGATATAAACGGAACTATTATAAAATATAAAAACTGATCATCTTAAAAACAACTTCTGATAACGAAAATTATGTAAATATGAAACCCCTTCAGCAAGTAAACTGAAAGGGTTTTTTCTAGATACATTGAATACCGATAAGTGGGGTTATGTAAACCTCACATGAATATGGTATACAATAAAATTTCTTCATTTTTTTCTTATTTCACTCAAGCTAAAGCATTTGTTAGTACAATAATATTAGCTAAGGTGGACAGAATAATTTTAGGTGATGTTATGAAGAAAATTATAATTGCACTAAGTTTCTTAATGTTCATCGTTTCTTACTCTACATTCTCTTTTCAAGTAAATGCAAAAGAACCAGATAATGATATGGTGAGATATGCTTTAATAAGAAGTCTTAGTCCATCGATTGATAAGGCTTTAACAGAAATTTATAAAGATGCTACAGAAGGTATCCCATCC
The DNA here is from genome assembly GCF_040838205.1 of Bacillus sp. S4. Lineage (NCBI taxonomy): Bacteria > Bacillati > Bacillota > Bacilli > Caryophanales > Bacillaceae > Bacillus > Bacillus sp. S4. The sequence continues at coordinate 5,997 of NZ_JBFPJI010000136.1, read as the reverse complement.
TGGGCAGGATGGGATACTGAGATTGTGAACATTAAACAGTTATATGGTATTGGGGGAGCTTATGATGTGAAAGTTCGAGTTCACCCCTATTATGGACCACATATTGGCTATGGTATCGATGAGATTACCGTTAGAGTGGATGCTAGTGGCCAACAACTTATTGAATATAAGCATATACAGGATGTTTAACACAAGCACCTCTGCCTTGGCAGGGGTTTAACTTTTTTGAATGGAAACATAAACGTTTTTGATAACATTAAATTAATATTGGACTTTCGATAATCCCGAATTATGTAAAAAAAGCTAGTCTGGATCTAGCTTTTTCTTTTTTGTCCATGGATGTTTTAACCTCTTTATTTGTAATGTTTTGAATGTATACTTTTGTTGTGTATTTTAAAGGGATTAGCGTATTTGGTGTGAAGTCAATGTTTAAGGAGATTTGAATGTAAACTAATATTCAAAAGTTTACTTTCAAAAGTCGAAAAAAAGAATCCTATATTTTGGGAACTCTTATAAATAAAAGGTATAACCATTAGTTTAGAAGAATACTTTGTATAATTTTAAAAAAGGGGTTGTGCTATGAGGAAACGGACAATCTTGTTGATTGTAGTATTAAGTATTTTTTTAGTGATGGTTTCAGTGATAGTTTTAGGTGGGTATTTATGGGTAAATGGTGATGCGAAAGAAGAATATACTAATACAACTATTATTGAAGATGAATAGAGGGTTTTTAAAGAGCTGTATTTTGCTCTTTTTTTGTTTTAAGGGGCTTTACAGATTATTTGAGGGATTTTTTATTTTTCCGGGTGTTTTTGTATATGTGGAAAATTATAGAAGGATTAGAAATCAATTTGGAGCGTTTGAAGAGCATATAACGGGTTTGGACGATGTTTGTTTTATGAGTAGTGTACTAAATTACGTTGTATGTCAATGGTAAGCGGACCGTAGGGAGCATTAAGGAGTTGACATACTTGCTACACCCAAACCCTCTTGGCATTGAACAAACGACCGTTTGTTCCTGCCACCCGGTGAGGGGGCCCCTCAAGGATTGAGGGGTTGGGGAGTTCGATTGAGGGGGTCTGGGGAAGAGTTCCCCAGTGGGTTTGGGCAAAGCCCAAGGTTTGTTTTTGCCATGCTGGCATGGCTCGGCAAAGCCGAAAAGCGTCGCAGACCCCTATCGATTTTGATACGTAGTGTCAAAATACGTATAGGGTTACGTCAATTGACACAATTTCGTCGCCTTGCTAGACTTATTGTATCAATTAATCTAGGGGAAGTGGTGGCGCTTTATGTTGTTCTCTATCTCATTTAATCAATCTCACCAAAGTTCATTAAGCCATAATAACCGAGAAAACATTTATGGGAATCCTGGTATCGATCCATCCAGGTTAGACGAGAATATCTACTTTGTTCAAAAGGATATCCGAATTGTATACAAGGATGTCTTTCAAGAAGCGGTGGACAAGTATAATGAGAAGCAAAAACGAAATGACCGTAAGATTCAGGACTACTATGACAAAATACATAAAAATGAAAAGACACATGAGCAACGAGAATTGGTTGTAGCGGTTGGAGAGGGTAAAGATGACCCAAAGTATAGGGAAGCTAAAAAAGAAGCGTTAAAACAGTATGCAGAGGCGTTTCAAGGGCGAAATCCAAATCTAGCAGTCTATAACATGGTTTTACATGATGATGAAGCCAATCCGCATTTACATATTAACTATGTACCGCATTTCGAAAGTAGTCGAGGATTAACGAGACGTGTCGGAATGGATAGAGCCTTGCAACAACAAGGCGTACAAGGAAAAGGGACGGAGCTAATTGCGAATTGGAGACAATTAGAAACGGCTTATATTGAATCTTTGGCTAAAAAACATATTCCAGAATTTGAACGAGCGAATGTAGGTTCACATAAGTACATGAAAGTCCGTCAATACAAGGAATATGCTGAAGCAGTTTCTAATATAGAGAATCAATTTATCGAGATAAGCAAGCGATTACCTAATAATGAAATTACGTTAAAGACCAAAAAGAAAGAGATCAAGACAGAGGTAAAACCAAAATTAATTGGTAAACCTGAAATCATTGAAAAAGAGACAGGAAATTATGTTTTTTCTCCAAAGCAACTCGAAAAAGTAGAAGAATTGATAACTGCAGCAGTCACTGTAAAAAAAGATTATGAGCGTTTGCAGAATACGGATTTGGTAAAAGAAAATAGGGAACTAAATCGTCAAGTTGATAGTTTGTATGATTCTTTAAAAGAATCCCAAAAGATAAATTTAGAGTTGAAAGAGGAAAATAGAAAATTAAATACTGAAATAGGCTCATTAAAAACTCATATAAAGGATTTGAAGGAGAATATAAGAGTTTTGTATCAACAGACGAAAAAAGCTTTTAAAGAGAAATTTAAGGTGTTTAGAGGGATTATTAAAAATGAATTGGATAGCAAGGGAATAGATAATCAATTTGAACGTGAACATAAGAGAGAAATAAGCAGACATCGAGATTTTGATAGGGAAAGATAGGTGTGATAATGTTGAAAACATTGTATTGGATGAGTTTGAAGAAGAAAAAGAGGATTGAATGTTGTGTTTTTGCAAGAGACGGAAAGTTTTAACAAGGTGTTTCATGTTATTATAGAGAAAGACGTATACACGAGAAAAACCGCCCCAGCTTTGGCCGGCGAGGCGGTTTTTCATAATAAGGTTGGAATCAACCATTTATATATTCTATATACATTCTAACATATAAAAGTTGATTCCTTCCACTAAGGGAGAGAATTATTTTATGACAAAAGTTGTAGATTTTGGACAAGCTGAAAAAAAAGCGAAATTAAGAGATAGTAAGATTGATAGTATTTATGACCAGTTGCAAGCTGGTGGTTACTCAGAAGAAGAGAAAGCAATGCTTTTGCAGTTATTAAGTAAAACAACTGGTGGAGATGAGTATTTCATAGGGAAAAAGAAAAAACCTACAGATCGGGTGAGGTTTGTGCAAATTATAATGGACAATATGGAATATTTAAATCGTATTGGCTATTTTACTAATGCGGAGCAAGCGTTTTTATTGCAAATTTCTTCTTATTTGGAATTTAAAACTAATGTAATCATTGAAAAGGGTAATAGTAATGAAATTGAAACTAATGCAGCAACACCTAGTTATTTAGCTGAAAAGTTTGGTAAAACAAGAGAAAGTGTTTCTAAAACAATGAATTCTTTATTAAAAAAAGGGGTTTTAGGTGTTGCAGAAGCAGGAATGACGACTGATGATGGAAGAACTTGCACTAGCCGTACATGGTTTGTAAATCCGAATATTATGTGTTGTTCTCCAAAAGATAGTGTTGATCGAGCAACTCAACATATTTTTAAAAAGTCACTTAGAAATTTTAAAGTCATTGGAGATAATAAAAAACATAAATTGCCAGTTTACTTATTTTAGATGTCAATTTTACTATTGACATCTTTTTTTTTGTTGTTTTTACCATTTTTTAGGTGTGAAAAAAAATTCACACAGGTGTGAAAAAAAATTCACACCCTATGTCTTATAAACCCTTGATATTGCTGACTTTCTTCACTTTGCTCTTCTCACTCTTATATATATAGCTAAAAGTTCCGCAAGGAACGGGTCGTATTTTTGAGAAAAACACTCAAAAATCTCCACCCTCAGAATCAAAAAGGCTATCGCCTTTTTGATTCTGTCCTTGCAAAACTTTTTTCGGCTGGTTTTTAGCTTTCGCCAAGTCGAACATACCAAAAACGAGAATTTAGGTTGCTCGACTTGGATTACCAATTGTACCAGCCGAACCGCTTAGATCGGCTGGCTATGAATTAATTCTTACTCTAGATTTTTATGACACTAAAAGGGGCTAGCCCCTCGCTTCGCTTCACCCCAGCCACTGTACTCACACCCAAAAACAAAGGGAAATAATTGATTTTACAGTTTGTAAACCAATGGGTGACTATAGTTACTTAGGAAGTTATCGATTTATTTTAATTTATGATTTAATTTTAAATATAACTTTTATTTTAGGGGATGAGTAAAGATGTTACTAAGTGAACGGTTAAAACAATTAAGAGTGCAATATAATTACACGCAAGAAAATGTTGCACAAAAAATAGGTGTTTCAAAACAATCTGTTTCAAAGTGGGAATCTGGTAAAACATATCCGGATATCGACAATTTAATTATTTTATCAGATATATACAATGTAACTATCGATGAATTAATAAGAGAAGATAGTGTTCTAAAAAAAAGAATTAAGATCAAGAAAAAAAATAGAGTAGTTGATTTTTTAGGGGCTAGTTTAGTATTTGTACTTTTTTATGTAATAAAAGAGGTGTTAATAACCCAACGTTCACCATTACAATTTTCATCTTTAAAGAATTTTATTATTTCTAGTATTATTTTAGTAACGATATGGATTATAACAGCTGTGATTTTTTGGATAATAGTAAATCTAGGTTCTACAGTGAAAGAAAGATTATTAAAGAACTAATAGGGGTACCGCCAGCATTTTGGAAAAAACCCACGCTAAGCAAAAAATACAATAAGCTGTCCATATGGACAGCTTATTTACATAATTTTCGTTATCAGAAGCATAATACCTGTTTCTTTAAGGAATTCTCTACTTACAGTTTTACTTAAGGATTCGCCTTCTTCAACTTGTCTCCCTGAAAGTTCCTAAGTATCCGAACGCCAATGTGTTTTGACTAGTAAAACTTCATCATTATTGTTAGTTACATAGGCAAAAACGGAAACTACATGTTTCGGATAAGAATGGACCTTATCCAATCAAAGTAATCTCTTACTTACTTTGATTTTCTATATTTATTTTCTACAAAATTAAATGATTACCTCTTAAAGGGATAGCGTCCCGAAAATGTGGATTTACAACGTTAAGTTGTTTATAGCATTTTCGGGATGCTATCCAGCCTTATTTGAAGCAAAATTAGTTAAGTATTAATAGGGTAAATCCGCAAAATCCTGATGCTACCCTTATTGGCAAATGTTATATAATGTTGTGTGAGATACATAACCTGTCTTCCCGTTATAGGTAACTTTTAACCACTGATTAGAATTACTGTAATGACCTTGAACATACTCACCTTTTACCCATGTTCCAGTAATTCTCTTACCACTAGGAAATGTGTATAAAACAGACGATCCGACGCTGGGAAAACTGCGCATTTTTGAACCATATATACCTACCGTACCTCCTTTTGTGCAAGCTGTTACTACAGTTTCATTTTCAGTGGTATTCGTAGCCGCGAAAGCAGATCCACTAAATGTAAACAAACTAAACATAAAAGCTGTTAGTAAAGTACAAATAGATAAGCGACGTAACAAAATAAATTCCCCCTTTTTAATATAGATGTTATTAATACTAACTAGTCAGTATTAATTAATTTATTGTATGCTGAGGAATATACTAAAATTAATTAAATATTCAGTTTCCTTTTCGGAAAGGGGGTACTATGGTGAATTATCATCAAAAACAATCAGAAAATACGATTAACAAAATAATGCAATCGGGGATTGAATTATTTTCTAAACAAGGCTATTCTAGGACAAGCATTGATCAAATTGTAAAACATGCTGGATACTCTAAAGGGGCTTTTTATGTTCATTTTCCCAACAAAGAGGAGTTCTTGCTAAAGTTGATAAAAGAAGGTATAGATTTTTATTTTGAAGATTTAAAGGAAGCTCTTAATGGAAAAGATCAAGATTTGCTAAATACATTTAAAGAATACTCCATGCGTTTAGTAAATGAATCTTATGAAAAGGGGTCTTCTCCTATGCTTCTCCAAGGATGTATGGTTTCGAATGAATTACCACAAATAAAAGAGATGCTTATTCTTCAGATGGAGGAATGGAGGTCATTTCTTACACATTTTTTTCAAAAAATGAAGGACGAAGGTATTGTCGGAAGTCCATTAGATGCTAGAACTTTAGCAACAACAAGCATGGCTATTTTTAATGGATTTAATTTGCAACATT
>NZ_JBFPJI010000009.1:0-46910 GCF_040838205.1 Bacillus sp. S4 | reverse complement strand
TTGAATCGTCGAATGTCTCGCAAAGTGGAACTAGATGGAGTTTTTCAGTGCCCTCGTACAATACCGGACCCATGCCCAAGAAGCTGCCTAATGAAATAACGTGTCTAACTTTTTGGGGTCACTTCAATGCCGGTCGTCTTTTTAATTTTTTCTTTCCTTCAATTCTTTTAAAAGCTGTATCAGTTCAGCTTGTTGTTTTATATTCTTACGACCATTTCGATTAATTGCTGCAAGCTCGCAGGCAACTCCAGCAGCAAAGAAAAACAATAAACTTTCTAACATGTAAAAATCCTCCAGTTGCCTATTAAACAGCTTGACGCAATTGCTCTTCTTGTAAAACTTGTTTATTTATATTTTCTTCTTTTCTCTGACAAACATTATTACGAATAAGCGCTGCAATAACAAATAATGTTCCTACAATATCAAATGTTGTTATTTTATACCCTTGCATCATCATAATAACTAACGTAGTAATTGGCACAAAGTTAATAAATAAAATACCATTAATTGATGATAAAATTTTCACACCGTAGTTCCAAGCAAGTAGTGCTACGATACCTGGTAATGTCATCATAAATAACAAATCATACTTCACAACAGAAATCGTTCCCATACTTGGAACTGATACATATCCAAGTGAGGTAATGATCATAGTTATAATTCCTGTAACTGCTGTCCCAAATACACAAGTTAATGTTGAATAACGTAATGTTGACCAATCGCTACACGTTTGACCACCCATCGTATAAATAACCCAGCCTACAACACCAACAAATATAAATGCTAGTGAAAACATATTATCTTTCAATGTTAAAAAGAAACTCATATCACCTTTCGTAATAACAAATACAGCCCCTACAAACGCGATAATCATGCTCGTTATCATATACTTCTTCGGCTTTATATTTTTATATCCCCATAAAATACAAATTGAAATCATCGGCATAAGCGCCTCCATAATAGAAGCTACCATTACACCTGATTTTCCCATTAACATTTGTCCTAGAAAAATTAATACATTGTATACGGTAAACGCCATTGTTCCAAAAAAGATGAGTAACTTTCCTCTTCCTTCTAAGCGAAATGCTTTCTTTCCTTCTTTCATTAGCAATAATACAATCAGTACAATTGCTACCGCCCCATAACGAATAAACGAAAAATAAAACGGATCTATGTATTCTAGCGCATGATCAGCAACCGGAAACATCGCTCCCCATGACATACTTGCAATTAAACATGCCAACGCACCTATTATCATTTGACTTCTTCTCACCGCAATCCCTCACTTCTTTCTATTTGCACAAAGAGAATTGTAAAAGAAAAAATATATCACGTAAAATGATTCAAAATGATGTTAACTATCATTTATAATGATAGTTAACATCAAGGGGGAGCATACAATGGAATTACGAGACTTACAAATCTTCCAGAGCGTTGCTGACCGAGGTAGTGTAAGTAGCGCAGCAAAAGAATTAAATTACGTACAATCAAATGTAACAGCACGTATTAAACAGTTAGAAAACGAATTAAAAACACCGCTCTTTTACCGTCATAAACGAGGCATGACTTTAACAGCTGAAGGTAGAAAAATGCTCGTCTATGTTAATAAAATTTTGCAAGATGTTGACGAGCTAAAACAAGTATTTTTAGATGGTGAAACACCATCTGGTATATTAAAAATTGGTACAGTCGAAACAGTAAGTACATTACCTACCATTTTGTCTTCTTACTATAAAAGCTATCCAAATGTCGATTTATCATTACAAGCCGGTCTAACGGAAGAACTTATTAGAGAAGTACTCGATCATCAATTAGATGGTGCTTTTATATCAGGACCAATAAAACACCCACTAATTGAACAATACGATGTTAGTACCGAGAAATTAATGCTTGTTACACAAAATAAAGCTTTTCATATAGAAGAATTTACTACGACGCCCCTACTCGTTTTTAATCAAGGATGTGGGTACCGTTCCAAGCTAGAACGATGGCTTAAAGATGAAGGTTTGCTACCAAAAAGAATTATGGAATTTAACATATTAGAAACAATATTAAACAGTGTTGCACTCGGTCTTGGAATTACACTCGTACCACAGTCTGCCGTTCAGCATCTTTCTACAGCAGGTAAAGTACACTGTCATCCGATTCCCGAGAAATACGGTAGTATTTCAACTGTTTTCATACGCCGTAAAGATAGTTACATGACCAATTCGATGCGAAGCTTTTTAAAAACAATTAAAGAGCATCATCACATCAATATGCTTTAAAAGACATTCTTACACGAATGTCTTTTTTTCTTACAAAAGTGTAAGTCTTCCGTAAGCTAATTCGATAGTTGTAATTCATCCTCTCCCCTATAATTAAGACATGAAGCAGGGCAACAAAAATTCGAAAAGGAGCGGATACGCATGATGAACAAAATGAAAACAAACAAATTTTTCAATACAATGGGCATGGTGCTATCCGCACTTATCGATGCAAAAGCAGTTGCAACTACATTAAACAAATAAGGAGAGATTATAATGAACAACATTACTTTCAACAAATCAGACTTTATCGGACTTGCAAGTGGCGCAGCTCTTCTTACGGCTTTCATTTACGCACTTGCTCAAAGTCTTGTTTAACACTTTGTTTCCCCAACCCCCTTTATATAGAAAAGGCTGCTCGTCTTATAGACAAGCAGCCTTTTAGTTTGTTTCATATATAATTTGGCCTGTTTTGCTTATATCATATCCACCAATTGCTTTTAATTCATTGTGAAACTCTTCAGATTGCAAAATCCCTTTTATAACCTCAATAAGTTCCTCATTTTCTTTATTCTTCAGAAGTACTAAATCATACTGCTCTTTCATTATCGGAATAAAGTCTACGTTCACAATTTGGGAAAACTTTTCTGAACCTACCCCAACATCAGCTTTTCCATTCGCGACTTGCGAGGCAACACCAAGATGATTCGATTCTTCCCATTCATACCCGTTAATATCTTTACTTAATTTTTGAATTCGCAATTGCTCATCCACTAACACCCTAATACCAGAACCTTTTTCTCGATTTACAAATCGTATAGATGACTGAGCTAAATCAGCCCATGTTTTTATATTTTGTGGATTCCCTTTTTGCACATAAAACCCAACATTTCTCGCTAATAAATTAATCATAATATATGGTTGTCCAACTAAAATACGTTTTACGTAAGGAACATTATATGTACCTGTTTCGCCATCAAATAAATGCAAACTAACGACGCTTCCTTCTCCTTGGTACATCTTCACTAAACTCGTTAAACTACCTTGATATGCTCTTAATATATTAGAATTTGGCAGACGATTTTCTATATGTTTTGCCAACATATCTAACGTTAGTTCTTGACCACTAATGATGCGTGTATTCGAACTACTAATTTCGTACTTCTTTACAGAAGTAAATTGCACCTTACCTGTTTTCATTTGCTTGATATATTGTTCTAAATCCGCTGCATCAATACGCATTTGTCTACCAACCCTATAAGAAGGAAGTTCTCCTTTTTTAATTAGGTCGTATACAGTTAATTTTGATACTTTTAATCGCTTTGCTACTTCTTCCGTTGTGTAGGAATGATGATCCATAGACGATTCCTCACTTTCTCCCTTCATTGTAACAAAGAAAAGAATATTTCTCCTAGTTTTTAAAAACAACTATATCGTTCAAATTATATTCAATTATAACTAGTTATAATTAGTTATATTTAGTTATAATTAATTTAGTAAACGAAGGGGGATTTTTTATGAACAAATTTACATTACGATCCATTGGGGTACTTATACTTTCTTTTCTTCTTATATTCAGTGTAGCTTGTTCAAGCGAAGAAAAGTCAGCTGCTAAAGAGGGAGAATCAGTGGAGCTGACTATATCAGCGGCTGCAAGTTTACAAGATGCATTAAAAGAAATTGAACAGCAATATAAAGAAAAAGAACCAAACATTAAGCTTTCTTTTAACTTCGGTGCTTCTGGTGCACTTCAACAACAAATTGAACAAGGTGCGCCTGCTGATTTATTCTTCTCTGCAGCAGAAGATAAATTCCAAACCCTTGTTAAAAAAGGATTCATTAATGAAAAAGAAGGGAAAAACCTTCTTGGAAATGAACTAGTTCTAGTCGTTCCAAAAGATAGTTCTCTTACAAAATTTCAAGATTTAAAAGATGAGAAAATCAAGAAAATCGCACTTGGTACACCCGAATCCGTACCTGCAGGAAAATATGCAAAAGCTTCTCTCACACATGAAAATCTTTGGAATGATGTTCAAAATAAAATCGTATTTACAAAAGATGTTCGCCAAGTGTTAACATATGTAGAAACAGGTAATGTTGATGCTGGTATTGTATATAAAACAGACGCTCTCGTTTCAGACAAGGTGAAAATTGTAGAGGCGGCAGCGGCTAATTCTCATGAGCCAATCCGCTATCCTTTAGGTGTTATAAAGGAATCTAAGCATAAGAAAGAGGCGACTTCATTCTATGAATATTTACAGTCAAAAAATGCACAATCTATCTTTAAGAAATATGGATTTACACTCCTGCCATAATTGCTATGAGCTTTGATACAATTCTGTCACCTGTCTTTCTATCTTTACGAGTAGCTGCGTGCGCCACCATTATCGTTACGATTTTGGGAACGATTATTGGACGAGCATTAGCGCGCTCCTCGTGGCGATATAAAGTACTACTAGAAACTATTTTCTTATTACCAATGGTGCTTCCACCAACTGTTATCGGCTTTTTTCTAATTATCATTTTCGGAAATAACAGTCCCATTGGAAAGTGGATTGAATCATTATTTCAGCAGTCCATTATGTTTACATCTACTGCTGCTATCATTGCTTCTACAGTTGTTGCATTTCCGCTCATGTACCAATCAGCAAAAACAGGATTTTCTATCGCAAATGTACAAATTGAAGATGGCGCGCGCGATCTTGGTGCAAGTGAATACCAAGTTTTTCTACATGTCACACTCCCGCTTGCATTTCCTGCGTTACTAAGTGGTATGATTTTAAGCTTTGTTCGCGCACTTGGTGAATTTGGTGCAACTTTAATGTTTGCAGGAAATATACCTGGCAAAACTCAGACGATTCCAACGGCGATTTATATGGCTATTGATGCAAGTAATATGCAACTAGCTTGGACACTTGTAATCATAACGATTAGTATGTCCCTTCTATTCTTACTATGTATTCAACTCATTAATAGCAGAATTACTACTTCTTAAAGCAACTTTCGACAAAAGTTGCTTTTTATTTCCCGAAAAATAAAATGATTTGATTAATGACTGAATTTTACCTCTTATTTAAATATACATTTTATTTGAATTCACTTTCTAAAATAGGTAATTTCCTGTTATTATATGAAAGTGTTTCAAAAAATGAAGAAATGAAAACGCATTTATATCGTGAATTCTTCATCCTGTTTTAGCGATCGGTAATCTTCTACTCTATTAGTGGGGCATTACCGATCGTTAGAACGATATGTAATTATATTGGTATAGAAAACCGAAGGGAGTCTTGTAATGGACATTTTATTAGCGCTTCTTCCTGCAATCGCATGGGGAAACATCTTATTAGTAAGCGTAAAAATGGGCGGTGGTGCATATAGCCAAACGGTAGGTATGACAATCGGTGCTCTATTCTTCGCAACAACTATGTATGTATTTACTCAACCAACTTTAACAATGACAATCTTGATTGTTGGCTTTATTTCAGGTTTATTCTGGGCTTTAGGACAAGTAAACCAATTAAAAACAGTTGAAAAACTAGGTGTTTCAACTACTGTAACTATTTCTACTGGTATGCAACTTGTTGCAACTTCTATCTTTGGCGTTATCGCTTTTCGTGAGTGGACTACTACTACAACGATTGTTCTGGGAACGATTGCAATCCTATTAATCGTAGTTGGTGTTGTATTCACATCACTAGATGATAAAGAAAATGCACAGCCACCAGGACAATTGAAAAAGGGACTTCTTACTTTAATTGTTTCTACTTTCGGTTATCTTGTATATGTAATTATTATTCGTTGGTATAACATTGATGGTTGGTCTGCTATTTTACCACAGGCAGTTGGTATGTTTGTTGGTGCGGTTGTACTGACATCTAAACATAAACCATTTAACAAATATGCAATGCGTAATGCTTTATCTGGTTTACTATGGGGAACAGGAAACTTATTCTTACTTCTTTCATTACCACGTGTTGGAGTAGCAACAAGCTTCCCATTATCTCAAACTGGAATCGTTATCTCAACATTCGGTGCGATTGTCTTCTTAGGTGAAAAGAAAACAAAACGTCAATTGATCTTTATTGCACTAGGTAGTGTTTTAATTATCGGCGGCGCTGTATTGCTTGGTATGACGAAAGCATAAGCTTATAATTTATCAATCCCTGAAGCATAAATGCTTCAGGGATTTTTGATTATAACTATTTTTTAAATATAATAATCTTCATAGCCCTTTTTATATAACCTGCCCTCTCTCCAATTGTATTCCCTCTACTATAAGCCGTTTCTTTTTACAAAATTCTCTTAAAAATGGTATCGTTTTTTATAACATATTCTCATCAGAAAGGAATAAAGGATATGCCTAATAAACATCGAATTTTATTTATTGGTGCCGGTCGTATGGCAGAAGCTATATTTGCTGGACTACTTACAACAAGTAAAGAATACATCGAAGAAATTATTGTTTCCAACCGAAGTAACAGAGAAAAACTAACACAATTACAAACTCAATATGATCTCTCGATTACAACGGATTGGAAGCAGCATATTAAATCTGTAGATACGATTGTTTTAGCAATGCCGCCTTCTGCACATGAAGAGCTATTAGCAGAGTTATCTCCGTTAATATCAAATCAACTTGTTGTAACAGTAGCTGCTGGCATTGGCCCATCTTATTTAGAAGCTAGACTCCCAGAAAACACACCTGTTGCCTGGATTATGCCTAATACAGCTGCTGGCATTGGAAAGTCTATCTCCTTATACACGACGGGAAATTCCGTAGATGAAAGACATCATGAAACGTTACAACTTCTTTTAAAAGGTATTGGTACCTCACAGTTTTGTACCGAAGAGGAAGTTCACCAACTTACCGCAGTTACTGGTAGTGCACCTGCTTTTCTCTATCACTTTGCTGAAGGTTTAATTGAAGCAACGAAAAGCTATGGTATTGATGAGGAAACAGCAAAACACCTTGTCATTCAAATGATTGCTGGCTCTGCCGCTATGCTCCAGCAAAATCAGGATCCAGCTATGCTCCGCGAACAAGTAACAACACCAGGAGGTTCAACGGCTGAAGGCTTAAAAGTTCTATATGAAAATAATTTTTCAGAAGTCATTCAACAAGCAGTTGAAGCGACCAATAAAAAAGCTAGGGGGAATTAATATGACTTTAACAAGTTTAAACGACTATACAACATTACATAACGGCGTGAAAATGCCTTGGTTCGGCTTAGGTGTTTTTAAAGTTGAAGATGGTACAGAAGTAATTGATTCTGTAAAAGCAGCTATAAAAAATGGATACCGTAGCATCGATACTGCTGCCATATATAAAAACGAAGAAGGCGTTGGACAGGCAATTCGCGAATCTGGTATTCCTCGTGAAGAGTTATTCATCACTTCAAAAGTGTGGAATAGTGATCAAGGTTACGAGTCAACATTACAAGCATTTGAAACTACATTAGAAAAATTAGGTCTAGAATATTTAGATCTATACTTAGTGCATTGGCCTGTAAAAGGAAAATACACTGAATCATGGAAAGCTTTAGAGAAACTTTATAAAGACGGTCGTGTTCGTGCTATCGGTGTGAGTAATTTCCATATTCATCATCTGCAAGACGTATTTGAAATTGCAGAAATTAAACCAATGGTTAACCAAGTGGAATACCACCCACGTTTGGCACAAGAAGAACTACATGCTTTCTGTAAAGAACATAGCATTCAACTTGAAGCTTGGTCACCATTAATGCAGGGGCAGCTACTTGATCACCCATCATTACAAGAAATCGCTACAAAATATAATAAATCGACTGCACAAGTTATTTTACGTTGGGATCTACAAAATGAAGTTGTAACAATCCCTAAGTCTATTAAAGAACACCGCATTATTGAAAATGCAAACATCTTCGATTTTGAATTAAGCTCGGATGATATGAAAGCAATTCAAGCTTTAAATGAAAATCATCGCGTTGGTCCAGATCCAGATAACTTTAACTTTTAGTAAGGAAACCACTGCCATATGCAGTGGTTTTTTTATTTTTAATAAAACTGAAAATTTAAACTATATTTCATTCGATTGACACTTCATTATCTAAGGTGTAATATTTTGAATTATCAAAGAAACACAAAAATTAATAAAATTTATTTGTTTACTCATTGTATCAAGAGAGGTGGAGGGACTGGCCCTTTGAAACCTCGGCAGCAGGTTCATTTTGAATACTGTGCCACTTCCTGCAAGCTTTGTGCTTGAAAGATAGAATGAGGGACTTCGTTTATATACGGGTGCATAACTTGTACGTAGAAATCCCTCTTTCTCAATACGAAAAGAGGGATTTTTTGTTTTTCATTTCCCTCATCATCATCCAATCTTATTAACTATTTAGGAGGAAAATCAAATGAAAAAGAAGTTTGTACCCGGTATTGCATCAGTTGTAGGAGTAAGTATTTTATTATCTGGTTGCGGTAGTTATAAAAACGAAGCGAGCGGAGCAAATGCAAAAGATGAGGCACCTAGTAAACAAGTTTTAAACTTATCTTCACCTACTGAGATTCGAACAATGGATACAGCTCGTGCTACAGATACTGATTCTGGTCAAGTAATGAGAAACGTATTTGAAGGTTTGTATAATCTTGGTGAAGGTAATAAACCTGTTCCTGGTGTTGCAAAATCTCATGAAGTAAGTGGTGATAAAACGAAATACACATTCCATTTACGAGATTCAAAATGGTCAAACGGTACTCCTGTTACAGCAAAAGATTTTGTCTTCGCTTGGCAAAGAGCTGTCGATCCAGCAACAGCCTCTGAATATGCATTTTTATTCTTTGATATTAAAAACGCAACAAAGATTAACAACAAAGAGCTTCCAGCCGATCAACTTGGTGTAAAAGCAGTTGATGACCATACGTTTGAAGTAGAATTAGAGCGTCCTGTTCCCTATTTTATTAGCTTAACGGCGTTCCCAACATTTCTACCAATCAACGAGGAATTCTTTAAAGCACAAGGTGATAAGTACGCTTTAGAAGATAATAAAATCTTATACAACGGAGCTTTTACACTAAACGATTGGAAGCATGAACAAAGCTTTAAATTTAAGAAAAACCCTACCTATTGGGATAAAGATAATGTCAAACTGGAAGAAATTAATTTTAACGTCGTAAAAGAAAAATCAACAGAAGTAAATTTATTCGAATCTAAACAATTAGACCGTATAAAACTAACATCTGACTTCGTTGATAAATATAAAAAAGATGCTAACTTTAAAGAACGTCCGAACGTAGGCGTACAATTTTTGCGTATGAATCAACAAAACAAAGTACTTCAAAACGTTTCTGCACGCCAAGCAATCGATCAAACAATCGATAGAAAATCCTTTGTAAATACGCTATTAAACGATGGATCTACACCAACTTACGGTCTCGTACCAAAAAACTTTGCAAAGGGATCTGATGGAAAAGACTTCCGTGCTGTAAACGGCGATTTAACAAAAGTTGATACAAAAGCTGCACAAGAATTATGGAAAAAAGCAAAAAAAGAACTTGGTTCTGAAAAGATAACATTAGAATTATTAACTAGTGATGGTGACCTTGAAAAGAAAACTGGTGAGTTCCTAAAAGGACAACTAGAAAAGAATTTAGATGGCTTAACAGTAAATATAAAACCGCAACCACGTAAACAACAAGTTTCACTCTTATTAAAAGGTGATTACGAAATTGGAATTGACGGTTGGAGCCCTGACTTTGCTGATCCAATTACATTCCTTGAATTGTTTACAACGAATAACCCTTACAACTTAGATCATTACTCTAATAAAGAGTTTGATGACACAATTGAAAAAGTTAAAACTACCTTGGCTGGTGATGAAAAAGCTCGCTGGGAAGCGTTACTAGCATCAGAAAAAATATTATTTAAAGACTCTGTTATCGCTCCTCTTTACCAAAAGGGAGAATCTTATTTAGAGCGATCCTTTGTAAAAGGCATTGTGCAAGTAGACTTTGCTGGTCAATTAAACTTCAAATGGGCAAAAATTGAAAAATAAAGTGAAACTTTAATCAGTGGGGGGTTCTTCATCCCCACTGATTATCAGCCCTCACCAATCGGGCTTTTACGGGCAGTTGATCCCCCACCTAACTTCTTTGCTTTCACTGAATTTTGAGGTGGGGATCTTACTGCCCGTTAATGCGGGATAAAATGCAATTTGGATCATCGTGTTCCCACCCACACCCATTGTTTTTTTAGCAAAATATATTAAAAGCAGATTCCCTAATACGAGGAAATCTGCTTTTTTAATATATTATTCCAAGAAATTAACACTCCACTTTTTATTATTGACATATAGTTCTCTCCAGTGTTAATATTCTAAATAATCAAAGAAACGAAATATTTTACCATCAAAATGTAATGTCTACTAAGTTGAAACATATAACGATAGATTATAGTTCAACTTGTATATACATATAGAACACCCGATTACCTATATACACATATTTATAATAGGTTTTCTCTTCTTCTATAGCTACACTTCAAGACATGGACATTATGACGTTACGAACAACACATTTAGGGAGGAAAGAACAATGAAGAAAAAAGTTGTACCTGTTGTTGCATCTGTTTTAGGGGCAAGTCTACTACTAACAGCTTGCGGAGGAAATAAAGATAATGCAAGCGGAGCGAAAGCAAACGATAAAGCACCTAATAAACAAGCGATTAACTTATCATTTGCTTCAGAAATTCCAACAATGGATGTTGCAAAAGCAACGGACGGGGAATCCATGAATGTAATGCGAAATGTTTTTGAAGGTTTATATGCAATGGGAGAAGATAATACACCGATTCCTGGTGTTGCTGAGTCGGTTGACATTAGTCCAGATAAAACAAAGTATACTTTCCATCTTCGTGATTCGAAATGGTCAAACGGGACTCCTGTTACAGCAAAAGACTTTGTCTTCGCTTGGCAACGTGCCGTAAATCCTGAAACAGCTGCCGAATATGCATTCTTATTCTTCGATATAAAGAATGCAAAACAAATAAATCAAAAAGAAGCAGCGATCGATCAATTAGGTGTTAAAGCTCTTGATGATAAAACTTTAGAAGTACAACTGGACCGACCTGTTCCCTACTTCTTAAGCTTAACGACATTTTCAACATTCTTACCAATTAATGAAGAGTATTTAAAATCTCAAGGTGATAAATACGGTTTAGAAACGAAGCATCTAATTTACAACGGGGCTTTCACATTAGATAACTGGAAACATGAACAAAGCTTCCAATTGAAGAAGAACCCTAACTATTGGGATGCTAAAACTGTAAAACTAGAAGAAATCAACTTCAATGTCGTTAAAGATAAGTCTACAGAAGTTAACTTATATGATTCAGGACAAATTGATCGTGTTGCTTTAACTGCGGAGTTTGTTGATAAGTATAAGAACGATTCAAACTTCAAGGAACGCGCTGAAGTCGGTATTCAATTCTTACGACTAAATCAAAAAAATGCAGTATTAAAGAATCAACATGCACGTCTTGCTATTAACGGAGCAATGAATAAAAAGGCTTACGTAGAAACAATTTTAAATAACGGTGCAATTCCAGCCGAAGGAATGGTTCCTGCGAAGTTCGCAAAGAGTCCAGATGGCAACGACTTCCGTAAAGAAAACGGAAACCTAGTTAAAGATGATGTGAAAACAGCAAAAGAAAACTGGAAAAAAGCGAAACAAGAACTTGGTACTGACAAAGTAACAATTGAACTATTAACAAGTGATAATGCTTTAGCTAAAAAGACTGGCGAATATTTAAAAGGTGAACTAGAAAAGAATCTAGATGGATTAACAGTGAACTTAAAGCCTCAACCACGTAAACAACAGTTAAAACTACTATTAAGTGGTGATTACGAAATCGGAATCGATGGCTGGGGCCCTGACTTCGCGGATCCTATTACATTCTTAGATCTATTCACAACAGATAGCGCTTATAACTTCGATAAATACTCTAACAAAGAGTACGATGAGCTTATTCGTAAAGTAAAAACTGATTTAGCTGGTGATGAAAAAGCACGCTTTGAAGCAATGAAGCAAGCTGAAAAAATCTTATTACAAGATGGTGCTGTCGCTCCTTTATACCAACAAGGTCGTTCTTACTTACAACGCGGATTTATTAAAGGACTTGTAACAACTGACTTCGGCGGTGAATTTAACTACAAGTGGACAGAAGTTGCAAAATAATAAAGTAAAAAAGGTATCCCAAGAAGGATACCTTTTTATTTTATGCTTCTTTAACTACAGAGCTTCTTCTTCCCTTTACCATTCCTTTTATAGCTAAAGTCATCACTGCTACTGATTGTGTAACCAATACAATAACTAATAATGAAATAATATTTCTCTCTAAACTAACTCCTCCAAATATTATTGTATAATAGCCATTCGCTGCATATGTTGCGGGAAATAATTCGCCGATTGTTTGATATGTTTTAGAAAGCATCTCATGTGGTACAATTACACCCGAACTTACAAGTTGTAACGATAGTGAAATTATATTAAAGATCATACCTGCATTTCCGAAAACAGTTATGAACATTTGTGTTAATGAAAGAAAAGCGAAGAAGACTATTGCTTGAAACACCCATATACTCCATACTGCTTCGTGTATTTCAATTTGAAATCCTTTCATCAAACCAATTGTAATACATGCAAGTAAAATTGATACTGTACTATTAATAATTTGTCTTGATACGAAATTACTCCACCCGTTCTTTACTTCCTTTGCAACTTTTGATAGTTCCATACTCATGATCATTGCTCCTACAAATGAAGCTAATACCATCATTAGTGGTACCATGTTAGCCGAAAATCCTTTTGCCTCATTTACTTTATGAACTGTAAAACCAATTGAATCTTCGGTTAACCCTTTTATCACTTCTACATTCTCAGGCCCTACAGCTTGTAATTTCCCAACAATCGCTTGTTTCTTATAACTTGTTATCTCTTTATTTACATTGTCTCGAATTTGTTTTGCAGCTCCTTCCATCATTTGCTTTGCCATCATGGCATTCGCTTGATTAATGTGAAAGTTTAAATTTGATTTTCCTGTTTCATTTATATCCTTTGAAAAAGAAGCAGGAATTTCAATAATCATATCGTACATATGGTCATTCATTTCTTTATTTGCTTTTTCCACAGACTGTTCTGCTTTCACCTGAAATGGTAAATTCTTCTGTAAGCCTTCTGCTATTTTACTACCGATACTTCCATCTTCATTCACAATAGCGATACGCATTTGATCTGCTCTTTCATTCACTCCATCATATGCCGTTAACCAAACACAAAAGAAAATAAGTTGGAACGATAGCGCTACTACCATTCCCACATACGTACCTGGTCGCTTTAAAAATTGTTTTAATGTATCCATCTTCCCGCTCTCCTATATAGCAAGCAAGTACTTACTTGCATTTTATTTTAAATAAATACTAGGGTCTTAAAGCCCTAGCATATAAAACTATATTATTCTCAATAAATTTCTCATCATCGATTTCCATAAGCCGGTTTTCAAAACGCAATTTAGATAGGAAGTAACCAAAATTAATCCATATAAAATTCATTACTTGCGCTTCAATATTTGTATGAATAATCTTTCCCTGTTCCTGCATTTTAGCAAAATATATTATTAATTCTTCTTTTAACCCTTTTGGAATCTTGGAGATTTCCTCGTCTAATTCAGGAAATTCCCTTGCCTCACGTATACCGATAGAAATAATATCTTTTATGCTATCTAAAAATTTATGATAATGCCTTGCTAAGTTCTTTAAATCCGTTTCTAATTCCCACACAATTTCTGTTTCTAAAAACTGCTTTAAATGCGGTACATATGAAAACTCAGCAACCGCGGCTTCAATAACACCCTTCTTACTTTTAAAATTGCGGAATATCGTTACTTCATTAACACCAGCACGCATTGCAATTTCTTTCGTTGTCGCTGCTGTATATCCCTTTTCTTTCACTAATTCAATTGCTGCTTGGATGATTTTTTCTGCTGTCTTTGAGCGCGCCATAAAATCCTCTCTTCCTCATGCAAGTGATCACTTGCATTTAGATTGTATACCTTTTCTAATCATTGTCAATAATCCTCTTCCCCTTCCTTTTGCATTGAACTAAAACTCATCATAAATATAACGATAAATATCAAATATGTTCTCCATGTCAAAGAAGGTATATGCCCTGACCAAAGATAGCTAATTAAATAATTAATTCCCATAATACAAGACGATACTACTAAACTAATACTTATTAGTTTTACATATTCGAGCATATCTTTTCTCCTTACTTTTTAATTTTCTATTTCTTCAAATTGCAGATTCACCGGCTCTTCTAGGAGTGTTTCATAAAAGTTTTCTGCCAAATCTGTTGAAGGAATTTTTTCATCCACTTCATCAAATCGAATACTATCTAGCCACACACAACCTTCTCCTGATAATAAAACACCAAATGCAATACCAAGTGCTTCTTCTTTTATATCTAATACAACCGAGTACGATTGCCAGTTATTCGTATTTTTGATTGGGCGATTTTGCATGTTATCCATAGCAAGTGGCTCTGTATCTTTTCCATCTACTCGCATCCATAATCCCGCCCAGTCTCTTACACTCTCACTCTTAATAAATGCTGTTAAACGTAATCTCTTACCTACATATTTATCCGCTCGGAACATTTGCATTAATGTTGAAAACCCTCCGTGTGTAACGTTCTCTTTTCCTTTTATATATGCAGATACTTTTCCTTGATGAACAACTTCGTAATCTAAACCCATCTCATATTCAGCAGGATGACTTCCACTTAATACCCATCCTTTCGGTATACCTTTTTCCATTGAAACGCCCTCTCTTTCTATATAAAATGACTGGAAATACTTTCGATATTTTTTTGGTGGTAATTGAAACATTCTTTTAAAAGCTCTAGTAAATGCCTCTTGTGAGGAAAAGCCATATTGCACTGCAATATCAATGACTGCTCTTTCAGTCGATACTAAAGCCTGTGCAGCATGAGTTAATCTTCTCTTACGAACATAATCCGTTACACTCATACCGATATAACTTTGAAAAATACGATGAAAATGGTACATCGATACTGCACCGTGAAATGCCACTCTTTCTGTTGTAAGCTCTTCATGTAAATGATTCTCTATATATTCAATCGCTTTTTTTATCATCTCTTTATATTCTTCATGCATTTCAGTACCTCCTTACAACTTCAATTTACCATATACATACAAATCATTTTTGATTTAAATTGCGGATTAACCCTTAAAGCTATGAGAAAATAATTTATTTTCAACACATACATAATTACATGAAATTAGGAAAAACTTGTATAGAAAGAAGTTACATAAGGAGGAATTTATAATGAGAATTTTACTATCAGCTTTATTAGCTCTTATGCTAGTACCTGCATTAACAGGATGTAAAGCTCCTGCAAAAGAAGATACAACTTCTAATAAAAAGACAACTGAAGAAGCAAAAAATGAGGCTCCTGCAGATTTAAAACTAAACTTTAATGAATTTGATTTAAAAGCAGACTATCAAGATACGAAGAAAGACTACGAAGCTGATTATAAAAATGTAGCCGCGGATAAGAAAATGGAAGCAAAAATTGAAGACCATAAAACAGATGTAAAGTTCACAGGTGACGAGGCTATTACGAAATTAAGCCCTCTTCTACAAGAGCTGAAATTTAATAAAGATACTCCTGACCAAGAAGTAATCGATCAAGTAGTAAATGTGTTCAAACTTGATAAAGACTACCAAAAATTCGATTTAGAAGTTGTCTTTTCTGATGGAACGAAAAAAGAATATAAACGCGAAATAAAATAAAAAAGTAGGCGGTTGCCTACTTCTTTATTTTTTAGCATATCGTAAACTTGGTTGAGAACCTACAAAGTATTCCAATCCAGATACCGATGACTTTTGTAAATAAGAGTCTGTTGGGAATATAAGCGGAATTAAAGGATATTCTGTAAACATAATATCTTCTGCTTGATGTAATAAATCAAAGCGTTTATTTTCATCTTGTTCTGATTTTGCTTGATTAATTAAATTATCAAAGTCTTTATTAAACCATTTTGCATAGTTGCTTGGTCCATCACCTGCATAAATCTCTAATTGAGCAGCTGGATCTAATGTAGATCCCCCCCATCCCATATATGCAAGTTGGAAATCACTTTGTTTATACATATCAATGTAACTTTTCCATTCTTTACCTTCTAGTTTTACATCTACACCAAGATTTTTCTTAAACATTTCTTGAAGTGCTTCAGCTATTTTTTTCTTATCTGAGTATTTCACTGTTACTTCTGGGAGAGTAGTCCAGCCTTCCTCTTTCATTCCTTCTTCTAATAGAGTTTTAGCTGCTGTAGGGTCATATTTAAAATAATCGCCTTTCTCTTTACGGAAATCGCGCCCACCTTCTGTTTTTGCTCCTTCTGGGACAAAGCCATATGCTTCTTTCGCATTATTCTTTAATATTTTCTCTACGATAAATTTACGATCTACAGCTAATGCAAAAGCTTTACGAATTTTAGCATTTGTAAATGGTGGCTTCTCTGAATTAAATGAATAAATATGAGTTGAGTAGTCTTGCATTTTTTTGAATTCTTTATTATTTTGTTCCTTTTCAACTAAATCTGTCGGTATGTTAGATAATAAATCCAATTCTCCAGATTTGTATAATTGATACGCTGTTTTCCCTTCAGAAATAATACGGAATTCAATTTCTTTTGATGCTACTTTTTTATCATAAAACTCTTTATTTTTTTCTAGAATAATAGCTTGATTATGCTTCCACTCTTTCAACGTGAAAGGACCATTTGTAATTAATTCTTTAGGATCTACTTTTAATTTACCTTTTTCATCAATAGATTTTTTATGAAGCGGAATATATAATGACTGTGCTAATTTTTGTTTAATAGACGAAACTGGATGTTCAAATTGTAACTTTAGAGTTACGTCATCTATCGCTTGAATTCCTACTGCATCTTCTGCACCCTTTCCTGTATTAAACGCTTCTCCACCTTTAATGAAATATAGTTCTGTCGCATTCATAGAACCTGTTTTAGGATTTAATATCCTCTTCCAAGCAAATTCAAAATCTTTTGCTGTTAATGGGGAACCATCAGACCATTTTAAGCCTTTTTTCAAATAGAACGTATACTCTTTTCCATCTGCCCCAGCTTCCTCTTTATCTACTAAATCCCTTTCAAATTTCCCATCGCTTGTCTGTCTATACAAAGTTACAAATAAGTGTTCAATGACATAATTTGAGTTATTATCTGTTGAAATTGCTGCGTCTAGTGTATAAGGATCACTACCAAGGTTTGTTACAAAACGCTCCCCTTTACCAGCACTTGCCTTTTGCGTCTCTTTCTTACCGCAAGCGACAGAAGTTATTGCTAAAACAGTCATAATGACAAACAGTAAAAACTTCTTCATCCTACATTCTCCTTTAACCTGAAATTTTTGGTGTTGATGCTAATAATGTTTTTGTATAAGAATGTTGTGGATTACGGAATACTTCTTCCGTATTTCCAAATTCAACAAGTTCTCCTTTGTATAAGACAGCCACTTTTTCACATAAATAGTGAACCATCGGTAAATCATGTGCGATAAATAAATATGTATAGCCTTGTTCCTTTTGAATCTTTTGCAGCAAATGTACAATTTGGATTTGCAGTGAAACATCTAATGCTGAAATTGGTTCATCAAGGATTAATACTTCTGGCTCACATAATAGCGCTCTTGCAATGGCAATACGTTGACGTTGTCCACCGCTAAATTCGTGGGGATAACGATCAATATATCGTCTATCTAATCCAACACGCTCTAGTGCATCACCTGCGACTTTATCTTTCAATCCTTTATCGCCTAAACCGAATGAAATATATCCTTCCGTTACGCTATCGCGTACTTTCCAGCGCGGATTTAATGCAGCTGTGGAATCTTGAAAAATAAACTGTACTTTCTGTAAGAAATTCCGCTTATTAGCTGACTTCAGCGTGTGAACAACTTGACCGTTATAATCAATTTCACCAGACGTTGGTTTTTCAATCCCAGCTATGAGCTTACCAAGTGTTGTTTTTCCTGAACCACTTTCTCCGATAATGCCAAGAGTTGTTCCTTTCGGAATAGAAAGTGATATACCTTTTAGCGCCGCAATTTCTTTATTTTTACTTCCATATGTTTTTATGACTTGTTTTACAGCTATTAAATCTGTCGTCATGAAGCATTCACCTTCTCTTTTGATTTCGCTTTATTATGCTCCAGAATATGCTGCCAGCAATGTGAACTATGCTCCTCAGAATATGTTGTTCTCTCTGGGAAACGATGAATACATTCTTTTATCGCTACTGGACAACGATTCACAAACGGGCACCCAAAACTATTTAACGTTTCAATTGAAGGTGTTGTTCCCTCAATTGCTCTAAGTACCTTTTCTGAATCATCCATATTTGGAATTGCTTGCAATAAGCTTTTCGTGTAAGGATGCTTAGGAGAGCCAATTACTTCCCCTATCGTTCCTTTTTCAACAATGCGCCCCCCGTACATAACAATTACTCGGTCAGCTATTTCACGCACAAGTGCCAAATCGTGAGTAATTAACAAAATACTAGTATTTTGTTTTTCTTTTCGCTCTTTTAATAACCCCATAATTTGTTTTTGAATTGTTACATCTAACGCCGTTGTAGGTTCATCTGCAATAACGAGCTTCGGATGACATGCAAACGCAATTGCTAAACAAATACGCTGCCTCATACCTCCGCTTAACTGATACGGGTATTGTTCAAAGCGTTTCTCTGCTTCATGTATCCCTAAATCATTTAGTAAGTTAATTGCAATTTCTTTTGCCTCTTTTTTCGATTTCTTTTCATGCTGCACAATTACTTCTGTAATTTGTCTTCCCACCTTCATCGTCGGATTTAAAGAGGAAAGCGGGTCTTGAAAGATAAAGGAAATATCTTTCCCGCGAATTTGATTCCATTCTGATTCTTGTAAATCCGTTAATTCCTTTGATTGGAAAGATATATTTCCATCATCAATATGAATCGATTCTTGATTTAAGCCGATAATTGATTGTGCTGTAACACTTTTTCCTGAACCACTTTCTCCAACAAGTGCAACTATTTCACCTTCGTTAATAGAAAAGGAAACATGCTTCACAATTGCTTGCTTACTATTCTCTTTTTCAACGGCCAACGTTACGTTTTCTAAAGATAAGATTTGTGCCATGTTTTTTCTCCTTTCGATTACGTTTTACGATTTTCGGATCAATCGCATCTTGCAAACCATCACCAATCGCATTAAATGCGAACATGATTAGTGCAATCATGATTGCCGGGAAGAAAAGTTGCCACCATTCTCCGCTTAGTAATGTCCCGAGTGCATCGTTCGTCATCGTGCCCCAGCTCGCTGCTGGTGATTGTACTCCAAGTCCGATAAAACTTAAAAATGATTCTGAGAAAATAGCTGCTGGAATTGTAAATGATAAATTTACGATAATAATCCCTGTTAAGTTTGGAATTAAATGCCCATATATAATTTTCATATGAGGTGTACCTAATCGCTCTGCTGCGACAACAAATTCTCTTTGCTTTAAAGACAAGACTTGTGCTCTAATGAGACGTGCCATGCCAATCCATCCCGTTAACGCAAGGGCGATTATAATTGTAAAAAGTCCTGGTTTCATAACGATTAATAGTAAAATAACAATTAATAAATATGGGATACCGTATAACACTTCAATCCCTCTTATAATCCACTCATCAATTAACGTTCCAAGACGATTACGCCCTCTCACATATCCACTAAAACCTCCGATAAGTACACCAAGCCCTATATCAAGAGCTGCCGCTACCAATCCAACTGTTAATGAAATTTTCCCACCAGCCCAAGTACGCGCCCAAATATCTCTCCCTAAATCGTCTGTTCCGAACCAATGCTCACTACTAGGCGGTAAATTAGTTGCTTCTTTTACTTGTTCACTCGCAGTAAATGACGTTAAACTTTCGCCAATAAGCGAGAAAACAATAATTAGTAATAACGTCACTGCCCCTAAAACTGCTATAGGGTTTGATATAAACTTGCGAAACACTTCCTTTTTTCGGCTAATCGTTTGCTGATCTTTATTTATCGTTAATTCTTTTTTCTCTTCATTCGTTAATAACTGGTCATTAATTTCATAAGCCCCCATTTAAACATTCCCCTCCTTACGTAATAGAACGAATACGCGGATCAACAATACGATG
This sequence comes from Bacillus sp. S4, assembly GCF_040838205.1. Taxonomy (NCBI): domain Bacteria; kingdom Bacillati; phylum Bacillota; class Bacilli; order Caryophanales; family Bacillaceae; genus Bacillus; species Bacillus sp. S4. The sequence goes on along the minus strand of NZ_JBFPJI010000009.1, from coordinate 26,393 downwards.
AATGATATCTGTAATAAAAATACATACAATTAATAGCGAACTATAGAAAATGGTTGTTCCCATAATTACCGGATAATCTCGGTTAAAAATACTATCTACAAAATATTTTCCTAAACCAGGAATTGAAAAGATTTTTTCAATAATGAAAGTTCCTGTTAAAAGTCCAGCCATTAATGGGCCAACAAATGTAAGTACCGGAACAATTGCATTTCGAAGAGCATGTCTTATAATGATTTTCTTAATTGGTATACCTTTTGCTCTCGCTAGCTTAATATAATCACTCTGCAACACTTCAATCATATTAGAGCGAACAAATCTTGTAATAACTGCGATTGGCCCGAGCGCTAATGCGAAAGAAGGTAATACAGTATGCTCAAACGTTCCCCACGACGCCACTGGTAGTAATTCAAATTGGATGGCGAACACTTGTATAAATAGTGGCGCTAAAATAAAACTAGGAATAGAAATACCGAGAATCGCAAGCAAGCTCACACTATAATCAATCACTTTCCCATGATATAGCGCGGCAAATGTACCTGCGGCAATTCCGACTAACAATGAAATAACAAGTGCTTGTAAACCAATAATTGCCGATGGTCCAAAACCAGTTGTTATAATTTCCGATACACCTTGACCTGTTGATTGAACAGATTCACCAAAATCAAAATGAACTACCCCATCCAAATAAGCAACATACTGATTCCATAACGGTTCATCCAGGTGATACTTAGCTCTCATGTTTTGTATCACTTCTTCAGGAAAGATTTTCGCATCTGACGAAAATGGATCCCCTGGAATAATATGCATAATTAAAAATGTTACTGTCGTAATGACCCATAGCGTAAACACCATAACCGATAGTTTTTTAATAACATACACTTCGATAACCCCCTAAACAAATGAATTTACTTTGTTTTATTGACATATTTGTTCCTATTACTCCTTTTCCACTTCTTAAAACACAAAAAGCCTTGATCTTAAAAAATAAGATCAAGGCTTAATAAAACTATGCCCATCACTTATCTTTCAAGCCTTGCTTGCTGGAATTAGCACGGTGTTCTATTACAGAACCCGCTGCTGAGGTGTCATAGGGCCAGTCCCTCTACCTCTCTGGATAAGTAAATTGCTATATTATTATTTGGTTCAAATTGTATATTTTGAATTATAATTCTGAAAAAATGAAAAGTCAATCTAATTGGATATATTTAGAAAAATCAGTTTTTGATGGCATTATTTCTTAAAATCACTACTTTAACTTATAATAAAGGTAATTACTTTAAAGGAGTTATAAGATGGATCCCTTACTTCTGGCTACTATAGGATTGCCATTAACAATTGTCATACTCGTTATCATTGGTTTCTATAAACTCTTCATTAAAAAGAAACGTATCACTTCTTTTTATACACCCTTCGATAATATTACTGGACAAACAATTTCAGAATTTCACGAAGAGCAGAAGGTATTAGTATGCGAGGATGAAGACGGAGATGGTAAGAAGAAAAAATAACCTTGCGCATGCGCAAGGTTATTTTTTCGTTTCTGTTTGAAAACGTTTATAGTATGTCGATGCTGTTGAAAAATTAATTTCTATATCACGAATCAACGATGAATCTTCTTCTTTAGCTAACTTCTGTAATTTTTTCATCGCTTGTTCTGATTCATTTAAGAAACCAACATACATTTCATGTTCTTGTTCTTTCGACTTCGGTACATGAATTTCTTTACGCATATGATCTATATCTTCTAACATGCCCGTTGTTACATTTTGCACGTCTTCCTTAAATTTAGCATTAGTTATTTCCTTACCGCCCTTTTCTTTTGCCACTTCAAATAACTGTAACGCTTTATTAATTTCCTTGTTCATCTTCGCATCATACTTTTCATGTACCTCACGATACACTTTCGTATCTTCTGTCTGTTCAGTAGATTGCTCTACCTTTTCTTTCGGTTCCTTCGTATCTTTCGTGTCTTTATTTCCATTACATCCCGCTAGAAGGAGCATACCCCCAAGCATTGCAATACCGAAAACCTTCTTCATCTCTTATTCTCCTTTTATCTACATCTACTACGAATTACAGTTTCTCTTATCTCCACTTGTTTTATTATACCGAGAACGTCCTAAATTTTGCACTTAAGATGATCTCTTAATAAATATACACACATTTTTGTCACATTATCGTCACTTTATGCAAGTAACTTCACCACTCTACCTTACAAAACTGTAAGCACACATAGAGAACAAACCATGCTAGACTTACATATGCATAACGCAAGCGTAGTTAAGTTTTTAAGGAGAATCACCTATGTACAATACAATACCTTTTATGGGAGAAGATATTCGTGTCCTTATTCGTGAAAGATCACTTCATATTGAAAACACAGAAAACCTTCGCCGCGTATTAAAAAAGCAACATGCTCCATTTAAGTTAGCCCAATATTTAAAACAACAACATACAAATCAATTTCATACTGTGCTAAATATATCGGATAAATCATTAACAATCGAGATTATCGGTCATGTCTACATTGGAAATTTTGCAGATGTCTTAAAAGAAATTCCACGCATACCGAAGATTGCTCCTATTATCGTTGAGAGGGCATATAGAATTACAGATCATACTGATATTATTGACTGCGGGGAGAAAGAGGTCGACAGTAACCGCTGGGTATGGGATAAACTTGCTTTCTTATATGATGCGATCATGAATAATATGTATGAGTTATTTCAAAGAAATGAAAAAAAGAGCTGATTCAGAGAAATGTTTGAATCAGCTCTTTTTTGTTAAGCCTCTAAATTTTGTTTTTGTTGCAGTTCAAACTGCTGCTCACTTCTTTTTGCCATGAATAAATAGCATAACACAGCACCAATTTCACAAAGAGCTATAACAACACCCATAGGAAGTGCTGTATTACTTCCGCCAATACCTACTAGCGGTGCAACAAGCGCTCCTGAAATGAACTGTAATAAACCTAGTAAAGCTGATGCTGTTCCTGCTGCTTGTTTTTGATTTCTCATCGCTAACGAGAAGCCAGTTGTTGATACAACCCCAACACTTGATACAACGAGAAATAGCGAGCATAAAACACCGATTAGACCTATTCCTAATACGATTGTAAGTAGTAACGATAGACCGCCAACAGCCGCAATAACAATACCGGAAACAAATAATGTCTTCTCATTCACTTTCCCTGCTAAGCGGCCAGTAACTTGGCTAGCAATAATAATACCGATACCGTTAATTGCAAAGAACAAACTAAACTGTTGTGGTGATGCCCCGTATATATTTTGCAACACGAACGGTGAACCAGAAATATAAGCAAACATTGCAGCTGTTACTAATCCTTGCGACAATGCATAACCCATAAATAAACGATCTTTCAGAAGCTTTCCGTATGTCGCCAGCGTTCCCGACAAACCACCTGTCTCTCTTTCTTCAGGAGGTAATGTTTCACGTAATACGAAAGTAGATGATATTAGCATGAATACACTAATTGCTCCAAGAACGATAAAAACGCCGCGCCATGATGTGAACTGTAATAATTGCCCTCCAATAATCGGTGCCAAAATAGGTGCTGCTCCGTTTACTAGCATAAGCAGTGAGAAAAACTTCGTCATTTCAGAACCCGAATACATATCACGTACCATTGCACGTGATATAACGATACCAGCAGATCCTGAAGCACCTTGTAAGAAACGTAAAAGTACTAAACTCCAAATAGATGGTGCAACAGCACAAAGTAAAGAAGCAGCAACATAAATAATAAGAGCGATAATAAGAGGTTTGCGTCTTCCGTAAATGTCACTAATTGAACCAACAAATAACTGTCCCACTGAAAGCCCAAGCAGACAAGCAGTTAATGTAAGCTGCGCAAGGGATGCACTCGTTTGTAAATCATCCGTTAACTTTGGTAAAGAAGGCAAATACATATCAATAGATAATGGCCCAATTGCCGTAAGTGTCCCTAATACAAGAATCATCCATAACCTGTTTGTTTTTACAGGTTTATATACTTCGTGATTAACTTCATTCACTTTTTCCATTCACCCTTTCATATAACTACTTAACCGTAACAATTATAGTTACAACATAAATATACGTCAAGTATACCGTATTTTCCTGTTTAATAATGTAAAAAAAGCGATAGAATCTCTATCGCTTTACTTTTTCAAATTACTATTTGTAAATTTAGATACAGATGCCATCATTTCTCCTGTGTCTAAATATGTGATTTGAATTGGATCTCCTACTTCTGTAAACATTGCATATGGGAATTTCTTCGCCGGTACCATGAATACTTTTTGCTCGTTTTCTAATAGTACGTACACAATCGTATTTTCACCTGATTTTTCTTTATACACACGTTGTACAGTACCTTCTTTTTGCGCTTCTTTCCCATTTGAAGTCGGTCTAAATGAATCACCACTTCCACTCAGCGCATTTTTATAATTCTCAAGTGCTTCTTTTTGCGTTGAACCTGTTGCAAACACTTTTGCATTAGAAGCATATATAACAGTATGAGCACGTACTAATCCCCCGTCATCAATAACCGGTACAATCCAAGAAGGCTTACCATATACGTTATAAATAACCGGCATTGTTCCATGCCATTTCTCTCTCTTAAAGGAATTATCCACTACTTCTGTAGCAGCCGAACCGTCCATAATTCCCTTCACTTCTTTTCCGTTATAGTAATACAACTTTCCTGTACGTGCATCAACTAATGAGTAACCGAGGGCAGAATCTACTCCTTCTTTCGGAGAGGTGAAATCTGTAAAGTAATACAGTTTACCATCCTTTCCGAAGATTGGCGTAACGCCTTCCTTCGTCCCCCACTCAGTCGGAATCTTCATGTCAGTTTGTGAGAATTTCGTATTCCAAAATCCGTGAATATATTTTCCGAAGTACGTATTTAACGTAGATGCTGTTTCATGATTTAATACACCATCAACGAATTTAGGTGCATTCCCTTTATCATATCGTTTCACATCACCTGTTTGTGCATCAACAACGACAACGCCTTCTACTTCAAACCCTGATCTTCCTGAAATAAACTCACCGTATGTCATTGTATAATACGGTTTTCCTTTATCATCAACTTCAAATTTTGGTTTCCCTTTAAAAACTAAATCTGGCTCTGCTTTTCGAACAACACGTTCTAATTTATTACCGAAAAACATGCTTGGTACATACTTCATTTTATATCCAAGATGTAATTTCGCTTCCGCATCAGGATTTGTACCTGACATTGTTACGTAACCTGGAATTGTTTCCGCTTTACGTGCTTTAAAAAATCCCGAAACTTCTATCGGTGCTACATACAAGGCTTCACCATTTACCATTTGTGGCGTTAATTCCCCTAGCTCAAAATAAGCTACTTTCGGAATATCACCAAATACCTTTTTCATTTTATTTTCCGCTGTTTTAGGCGGAACTGTAAACGGTTGGTCATTTTCAGTAAATGGCTCCGAAATATCTTTCTCTACCTTCACGACCGAATCATATTTCTTTTGCGAGATTACTATATCGTGCAAATAACCAAAATAGCCGTAACTTGCGAGTAAAACAAACATTAGAAGTCCTTTTAACGTACCTTCTAATTTCCCTACCTGCTCTTGTGAGAATAAAACAAGCCCAATTAAAATCGCTACTGCAACAGAATAATGAGTAAGAATAGAATCTGCTCGATCATCAATTAGCCAAAAATATTCATAGATTGCAATACCTATCCAAAATAAAACAGGAATAACTAAAATAGATGATTTCTTACCCTTTACAACTTTCTCATTTCCTCCTTTATCCACCGCGCGAATTTTATTACCGCTTCTAGTCCATGGAATCAAAAATAAAGTGAGAATAGCTAAAACTATAAATTTCATCAAAGGCAATGTCCCCTTTTCTTTTGTCTTCTCCATAAGTATAACAAATAAAGGGTAATCAGGTAAAAATGGGTATGATTATATTTTTTTGCTACTTAATACAATTCCACTCACTACATATAAAACTGAAGCAATGTAAAAAATAGTCCCTATCGTAAAGAAATCCACTAGGTAACCAGTTGCAATTATAGCTACTCCGCCACCAATTGATGTCCATACATGGTATTTTCCAATTTCGTAACCAGCTTCCTTATGCGCTACCTTTCGTGCTAACGATGTCTTCTCCGTATTACGCTGCACAGCACCTAAAATACCCATTAAAATTTGGAGAATGTATACATGCCAAACTTCTGTTGCAATAGGGAAACAAAGCATTAATATAGCCACGGACCATGCGTATATAATTAATAACTTTCTATCACCTATCCTATCAGAGGTTCTTCCAACTAACGGATATACTAGAGCTGAAGTTAAGGCAAATAAACCGTACGCCCAGCCAAATTGCGAGAAACTATTTCCAACATTTCGAAGCAATAGTATATAAAAAGGAAATACCATGCTACCCGCCATCATAATAATGCTTTGTGAGGCCACAAATCTTCTATATGTCATTTGCTATACTCCTTATAAAATAAATTCACAAACCTTTCCTCTGGGTCTACTTCCTTCTTTTTCTGAAGGAATTCTTCTATGCGAGGATACGCTTTCTTTAGTTGCTCCTTTTCCGGATAAGAATAATACGGTAAATAATAACTTCCATTATGCTTTAAAGTAACATCAATCATCTTCTGAATGACCACTTTTGTTTTCTTTATTTCATCCTCAGAACGCCCTTGATTAATTAGAAGCACAAGCGCAAACATATCATCTTTCGCATAAGATAGCACCGCATTCTCATTCTTTTCTACATAGCGGATTGTAATGTTAAGAAGGTTTAATTCCTCTTCATTTAAAACGCTTCGCAAATCATCTATATACTCTGCAAAACCATCTATCGGTACAAAGTACTCTTGTAAAACTTCGGTCAAGTTTGGATTATCGTATTCCATAAAAGCACTATCAGATCTCATTACGTTATTTCGAGTTTCGTACTTACCATCTGTACGTTCAAAATAACTTCTTTGTATATCCCAAAATGCGCCCTTTCCCCAGTCACTATAACGTGATAATCCAAGTAAGAATTTCGGCGCAGCTATAATATTTTCTTCTTTTAATTTGCTGTACTCTTTCAACTTCTGTTGATCTTCTGCTAGTACATAATCTGTCACATACATTTCTTTTAAAAATGAATTTGAGGCAACAGAAATACGTGCTAAATGCATACGTATATTCTCGTCCCTTCGCACTTTATTCTTAAAGTATGAAGAGTATTCTTTATAATCTAGTACCTTCGTATGCGTTTCATACAATTCATCGTTTGTTAACTGTAGCGTCACATCTAAAATCACACCAAACAATCCATATCCCCCAATTACATACGGAAACAAATCAGCATTTTCTTCTCTACTTACATTACGCACTGTACCATCTGCCATTAACAATCTGAACGACTCTACTGTATCAATCAATGCTTCATGACGAATATCACGCCCATGTACATTTACACTTAATGAACCACCAACAGTAAAAATATTTTGAGATTGCATCACTTGAACTGCAAGACCATATGGATTGATTTTCTTTTGAATGTCATTCCATGTGACACCGCTTTACACCCTAATCCTCTTCTTCTCCGGATCGAATTCTAATATTTCATTATACCCTTTCATATCAAGCATCGTACCGTTCGGATAATACGTCTGCCCGCCTTGGCTATGTTGCATACCTGCAATAGAAATCTTCTCTCCAGAAACATTTGCATCTTGCACTAACTTTTTTAATGAACTTTCATCCTCAGCATTTTCAACACGTTTAATTTTCGTTGGAAGCAACTTTCCTACATCGCTCATAATAGGATGTTCTAGTTTCTCTTTATATGTATATATAGAAGTCGCGAGCAACACTGTATATACTACAATGACAACTGCTATCTTTCTTTTTTTCAAATGGCACTCTCCTTTTCTAACGTTCTTCCTCTTCATATTTTACCTATTTTCCTTTAAAAAAGTATTAACAAAAAAGAGAGCGACCCTTTATTTTAGGTCCCTCCCTCATCAAGACTGTTACTTTGCTGCTGGCAGCTGTATTGGCTCAAACTTTTCGTACGATGTATATTTTGCATTCGTAATAATGTGTGCCTTATCCTCACCATTACTACTCATAATCATATCTATCTTCGCTGATTCATATTTAAAATCTTTTGTAATGATATATTCTGCATCCACTTCTTCTATCTTTGCATTTTGTGCTTGTAGCATTTTCTTCTGCGTTTCATCCATGCTAGCTAGCATGCTCTCTGTTTCTTGCCCTTTTAATATAAACTTCAGCTTATATTTATCTCCGCTTTTCTCCATCTTCATTTTATCTAAAACTACTGCTGGCACTTCTAAATTATCTATAATATCTTGAGTGACTTTCATCCCGCCAGCATTTAATTGCTCCTCCGGTACAGATATAACTTCTCCTGTTTTAGGATTTTTCACCTGACCAGCAACTTTACCATCCACAGCATACACTACAACATCTGTACCAGAAACATTCATTTCAGAACGCGAATTCTTTTTCTTTGGCTCTAATTGCATTTTAGCCTTTAGTACATCCATCTCTGTTCCTTCAGCTTTTATCCCTACATCATATGCCATCGTTACATGTTCTTCATTTTTAAAAGCTTCATTCGCTTTCTTGAAAACATCCTTCGCTGCTAATTCCTTTTCTTTCTGCATGGCTTCTTTTTTCGGTTCATCCGTCTTTGTTGTTTTCTCATTACTACACCCTGCACCTAAAATAACTGCAAGGACTAAACTAGAGGTTAAAATAAGTTTTTTCATAATTCTCCCTCCTTTCCAAAAGGGTATCATCTATTTTCCTTTTAAATCTATATAATTTTTAATATTTCTATTTAACTTTATTTCTCGAATAACAACATGTTTAAAGAAATACTTAAATATGTTGTAAATAAAAACAACTAAATTCAGGAGGTCATTATGAAAGCAATTATTTGCACAAAGTATGGGCCGCCTAATGTTCTCAAACTTCAAGATTTAGAGAAACCTACTCCAAAAAAGAATGAGGTATTAGTTAAAATTCACGCAACAAGTGTAACAACTGGAGATTGTAGAATGCGCGGCTTTAATAGCCCCCTTTTATTTTGGATTCCTATGCGGATTATATTAGGTTTTAAAAAACCAAGAAAACCTATACTCGGCGTGGAGCTATCTGGTGAAATCGAAGAAATAGGAACAGATGTAACTCAATTTGAAAAAGGAGACCAAGTTTTCGCATTAACAGAGCTTAATGTCGGTGGTTATGCAGAATATACATGTGTACATGAAAGCGGATTGATATCATTAAAACCTACCAATGTGACGTATGAAGAAGCTGCCGTTATTCCTTTTGGCGGAACTTCAGCATTACACTTCCTGAGAAAAGGACGTATAAGAAAAGGGCAACAAGTACTTATATATGGCGCATCTGGTTCAGTAGGAACAGCTGCCGTACAACTTGCTAAATATTTTGGCGCGACCGTTACAGCTGTTTGTAGTAATTCAAATTTTGAACTAGTGCAATCTTTAGGAGCTAATCACGTAATTGATTATACGAAAGAAGATTTTACAAAGCGGGCTGAACGCTACGATATTATATTTGATGCAGTTGGAAAAATTAAAAAATCCCATTGTAAGAAAGCATTAACCGCTAACGGTAAATACGTGTCGGTCAATGGAACGATGGCAAAAGTGAGCAAAGAAGATATGCTTCTACTAAAAATGCTAACGGAAGAAGAAAAATTAAAGCCAGTTATTGATAAAACTTACCCGTTAGAAGAAATTTCAAAGGCTCATACGTACGTAGAGACCGGACATAAAAAAGGTAATGTTTCTATTACCTTAAAATAAAATATATTCAGAAAATAACATTGACAATTCTTTTTGTAAGATTTACTATTAGTACCATATTTAAAAACTACATACACATACTCTTATCAAGAGTGGCGGAGGGACTGGCCCGATGATGCCCGGCAACCGAGCTTATAAAGTATAAGCTAAGGTGCTAATTCCTGCAGAACGATTTTCGTTTTGGAAGATAAGAGAGGAACCTATTTCGTCTATTCGGCACCTCTCTTATTTTTGAGAGGTGCTTTTTATTTTGGAACGTATATTAAGGGGGAATTATAGATGAAAAAGGTATTAGTAAGTATTGTAAGTGGAGCTGTATTGTTGTTAGGCGCATGCGGTGCTACTTCTGATAAAGAGGTAAAAGCATTAGATGAGAAAAAGATTACCGTTGGTGTAACAGGTGGACCGCATGAACAAATTTTTGAAAAGGTGAAAGAAGTTGCAGCAAAAGATGGCCTCCAAATCGATGTAAAGGTATTTAATGATTATGTAGCACCAAACGTATCTTTAGATGAAAAAAGCCTCGATGTAAATAGCTACCAAACTAAATCTTATTTAGACGTATTTAAAACTGAACGTAATATGAAATTAACTGAAGTATTTTCCACAGTAACATTCCCTATGGGTATATACTCTAAAAACTTAAAAGATATAAAAGAATTAAAAGAGGGCGACGCAATTGCTGTCCCAAATGATCCAACAAATGAGCTTCGTGCTTTAAAGCTATTTGAAAAAGCAGGGGTTTTAAAAGTGGATCCAAAAGCTACAGAAAAAGCGACTGCAAAAGATGTAATTGAAAATCCGAAAAATTTAAAGATTGTTGAATTAGAGGCATCTCAATTACCAACGCAGCTAGGTGAAGTGAAGGCAGCTGCGATTAATACAAACTTTGCATTAGGTGCAAAATTAAGTCCAGCAAAAGATTCGATTTTCCGCGAAGGAAAAGATTCACCATATGTGAACTGGGTCGTTGTTCGTACTGAAAATAAAGATGATGCAGTTATAAATAAGTTAAAGAAAGCTTATCAATCTAAAGAAGTAAAAGATTTCATTGAGAAAAAATTCGATGGTTCTATTTTACCGTCTTGGTAGGAGCTGACTATAATGATTGAATTAAAAAACGTCTCCAAAGTATTTACAACAAAAAAAGGGAATGTTGAGGCCCTTAAACCAACTTCCCTTAAAGTAAAAAAGGGCGAAGTATTTGGAATCATCGGATATAGCGGCGCTGGTAAAAGTACATTAATTCGCTGTGTAAATTTATTAGAAAAACCAACGACAGGAAATATCATTGTAAACGAACAAGATTTAACAACCTTATCGACAAAAGAACTCGCAAAAGCGAGACAAAAGATCGGCATGATTTTTCAAGGATTCAATTTACTTAAAACCGTTACCGTTTATGAAAACATCGCACTACCCTTACGTCTATCTGGTCTTCCCAAAAATGAAATTGAAAAAAGGGTAGAAAAGTATTTACGTATTGTTGATCTTTTCAATAGAAAAGATGCCTATCCAAGTGAACTTTCTGGTGGTCAAAAACAGCGTGTAGCGATCGCTCGCGCACTATCTCATGAGCCTGAAGTTTTATTAAGTGATGAAGCAACGAGCGCATTAGATCCGGAAACGACCGATTCTATTCTTGATTTATTATTAAAGATCAACGAAGAAATCGGAATTACGATTTTGCTAATTACACACGAAATGAATGTCATCCAGCGTATTTGTGACCAAGTTGCTGTAATGGAACATGGATCTGTCGTTGAAAGTGGAACAGTGAAGGACATTTTTACAAACCCACAACATGTAACAACGAAGAAATTTGTAAATAGCGCATTTGCAGCTAAAATTCCAGAAGAGGTACAGAAAGAGCTACAAAGTACTGGAGAAATCGTAACACTTTCATTTATAGGAACCGCTTCAGGAGAACCCGCGTTAGCTATCGCTACAAAACGTTTCCACGTATATCCTAATATTTTATCAGGCAATATTACGCAGTTAAAACATGAGGCATATGGGAAACTGGTCGTTCATATGCAAGGTGAAAAAAGTGAAGTACACCGTGCCTTATCATTTTTACAAGAACAAGGAATTATCGTAGAAGGAGGTAGAACAGATTATGGGAAACAAGTCCTTTTTGGATGAGTGGGGTAACGTAATATGGGAAGCAACAATTCAAACATTTCAAATGACATCTATTTCACTACTTATATCTATCCTTATTGCATTACCACTCGGTGTCACACTTGTTTTAACGAGACCTGGTGGACAGCGAGAAAATAAAATTATCTATCCTATTCTTAATACAGTTATTAATATCATTCGTTCTCTTCCATTTATCATTCTATTATTCTTCATTTTACCTTTTACAAAGTTTCTAATGGGAACGTCCATTGGCGTGCAAGGTGTTATCGTACCACTTGTTGTCTTCACAGCCCCTTATATTGCACGTTTAATGGAGACAGCTTTACTAGAAGTAGATCGTGGTGTTATTGAAGCATATCAAGCGATGGGAGTTTCTACTATTAAAATCATTTGGCACGTCATGGTTAAAGAAGCTCGTCCATCTCTCGTACTTGGATTAACAATCGCAACGATTGGCTTAATCGGTGCAACAGCAATGGCTGGACTTGTAGGTGCTGGAGGCCTTGGTGATCTCGCATATCGATTCGGTCATTTACGTTACGAACCTGAAGTAATGTATGCAACAGTCTTTATTTTAATCATTCTTGTTCAAGGATTACAGTCATTAGGGAATGGTATAGCACGAAGATTGAAGAAAGATTAAAAAGAAGGTATCTCACTGAAATGAGATACCTTCTTTTTATTTATAAATTTATCTCTTAAATCCACCTTCTGAATGAATAACCTGCCCTGTAATCCATCCGGCTTCTTCGCTCACTAAAAACTTAATAAGCCTTGCTGCATCTTTCGGTTCGCCTATTCTACCAAAAGGAAACATCGGTTTTAATCCTTGCTTTATCTCTTCTGTCATCCATCCTGTATTAGTTGGACCTGGATTAATTGCATTCACTGTTATCCCTAGATGGGCCACTTCTGCTGACAACGTACTAGTGAGCGCATCGATAGCTCCCTTCGTTGTTGCATACGCTAATTCTCCAGCCATAGGCCCTTTAAATTGCCCCGAAGTAATATTAACAATTCTACCGCCGGATTTTTTATCAAATCCTTGAGCAAACTTACTACTTAATAATGTAGTGCCGCGAACATTTACCATATAATGTTTATCTAACTCTTCAGCAGTTAAATTGGAGAAATCATTATTCGTAGAGTACGCTGCATTATTAATTAATATATCAGGGTACCCCATTTGTTCAGTAACTTTATTTATAAGTTGTTCCGGCGCATCATTCCGAGTTAAATCTAACTCCATACTTGATACTTCAACACCGTTCTTTATCAGCTCTTCTTTTAATTGTATTTGTTCATTTTGATCAACGCCCCAAGGCATCTCTTTATCATAATTCGTCCAATACGTAAAAAATATATCGTATCCTGCTTCAGCTAATTCTTTACAAATCGCTGCCCCAATACCATCTAGACGACTAACACCTGTAACAACTGCTACTTTATTTTTTAATTGATTCATTATATACTCCTCCAAATTAAAGGACGCATATTTTATATGAGAGATATAAATTTCCCGACATAGGTATCTATCCTTACAAAAGGGATGTACAAGCCAAATATGCAGTCCTTGAATGATTTATAGACAGTTAAATAAACCCTCGCTAATGAGAGAGAAAAATTCATCTATCCAACTTCTAATCATTACAAGTTCATCCACATATCGAGTCTTTGCCCCCTCTCCATATATCTCTATTATTAGTCTACCAAAATAGATGAAATGTTACAAAAAATAAAACAATTACTCACAACCTATCTTCGTTCACATTTCCTCCATTGTGAATTTATTCACAATGGATATATAATAAACATGTAAATAGAATACTGGAGGGATTTCAATGGTTATCAATTTTTTAAGAACTGATAAACGGGCTACTTTCATATTATTATTTTTACGACTTTACATAGGATATGCATGGCTTGCTGCTGGAATAGGAAAAGTTTTTGGACAATCTTTTGACGCAAGTGGTTTTCTAAAAGGCGCTATCGCTCAAGCATCAGGTAGTCACCCTGCAGTACAAGGCTGGTGGGCAGATTTCCTTCAACATTTTGTTCTTCCAAACGCAGACCTATTTAGCTTTTTAGTTCAATGGGGAGAAATTTTAGTAGGTCTCGGTTTGATTTTAGGTGGATTAACAAAAACAGCTGCATTTTTCGGAATCATAATGAATCTTTCATTTTTATTAAGCGGAACTGTTAGTGTAAACCCAAACCTGCTTATTTTAACTATGTTCATTTTAGTTGCAGGACAGAATGCTGGATGTATTGGATTAGATGGTTATGTTTTCCCAAAACTTTTCAAAAAAAATAACCGTGAAGCATATAAATTAAGTAAAACTGCATAAGAACAGTTCATCTTTGAAATATCAAATAATAAGAAACACGATCATTTTCTCACATAAAGTGAAACTTTAATCAGTGGGGTTTTGTTCATCCCCCACTGATTATTAGCCCTCACCAATTGGGCTTTTACGGGCAGCCCGACTCCCACCTAACTTCTTTGCTCCAGTCGAATTTTGAGGTGGGAGTTTTACTGCCCGTTAATGCGGGATAAAACGAAACCGAAATCTATAATCAGATTTCGGTTTTTTGATATACAATAAATCACCTAAACTATTCACAATTCGATATAATACAAATTTATCTATAGAAGTAATTTATATTTATATAAACGTTAGGCTATCTGAAAATCTAATAATACGTATACTTGCAGATGAACCAGAAGCAAGAGCTACAATCACAAGCTAAATATGAAAAAAGCTTCCTTATGACGACTGTTTCATCCTTATATATCCTGTGAGAATATCCATTATAAAGCCCTAAAATCTTTCATACTTTCTCCTAGAATATAGTGTGAAAACCACATCAAATTCTGCTTCATAATAGCCACATGAATTCCTGGCTGGTCAGAACTATATGCCATTCCTTTAAATATAATTAATTCTGTATCAACTTCCATATCTCTTAATCCTTGATATAGCTCATATGCATTTAGAATTGGAATTCTTGCATCCTTTTCGCCATGTTGGATTAAGGTAGGCGTACAGGCTGATTTAATATACGTCATTGGTGATGTTTTCGTATATATCTCTGGATCATTCCATGGAGTATTTCCTAAATGCATCCTAATGAAGTAAGGGATATCTGTATTCACATAATGGGTACTCCAGTTAGTAATTCCACCTCCAACTGAAATAGCTTTAAATCTATTACTAAATGTAGAACAGAAAGCTGATATATATCCCCCGTTGCTCCATCCCATAACCCCTACTCTATCTTTATCTGCAATCCCTTCTTCAACTAGTTTATCCACTCCAGATATAACATCATCGTAGTCAGCAATTCCCTGTTTTCTATAGTTTGCTTTTAAGAACTCATTACCATAACCAGAACTTCCTCTATAGTTTGGCTCTAAAACGATAAAACCTTTTTCGATAAACTGCTCAATCGGATATTTCTCATTAAAACAGTCTGAGAATATCGGAAAAGATGCCCAAGCTGGACCACCATGGATTACTACTAATAAGGGATATTTTTTATTGGCATCAAACTCTACTGGGGTTGATAAAACACCCTCTATTTCAAGACCATCCCTACTTTTCCATGAGATTATTTCCCTGTTACTTTTCAGTTTTCCTTTAAAAAAGCTAGTTTCATCCGTTATTTTTTTATCGTCTAAATAGATTTCAAAGGTTTCATTTGTTATAGCTTTATTATAGGATATATGATTTCCATCCTTTGTTATAGAAGCATCCATTATAAAGCCATCTACTTTGTCACTTAACATTTCCACAGTGCCATCCTCACATAGCAATCCAATACGATAGTTAGTTTTATCCTGCCATCTAATTAAAATCCCCTTAGCTGTCCACTGTAATGGCATAACCGTACTATCAAAGTTTGTTAGAGGCTGAATTACCTCTCCAGTATTCATATCATATATCTCTAATGTACTTTCTTGTATATGGTTTCTATAGTAATCCTTCTCTCTTATGCTTGCTGAGTAACATATTTTGCTGCCCTCAGGAGAAAAGCAAACGCTCCCGCCCAACAACTTATCTACATTCATCTTTTGTAGTTCCTCAGCTTCAACATCTACTATGTATAGATCACCATTCATATGATCGTTTAGGCTTGGTGTAGCCATAAATACAACCTTTGTCCCATCATTTGAAATATCAAAGTTATGTATATAAAAATCCTTATCCTCCGTTAATTGATAAACACCGCTAATTTCTCGTTCCCCTTTATCATTTTGTATCACTTTTTCTATTTCAATGTAGTATAAACAATTATTCTGGTGTTCCTTACCTATATGTTGAAAATCTCCATATAGTTCCTTACGTTTCTTTATCTCCTCGCATTCTTTTGACTGCGCAACATAATAAAAACCCTTGCCAGTAGGCTCCCATTTAAAATTACTGACCCCTTCTTTCTCATCAGTAATTTGAACCACGCCATAACCATCTATCGACTTAACAAAGATCTGATTTTTCCCATTACCAACAGGGCTAAGGTATGCGATGTTCCTAGAATTTGGAGACCATAATGGACATGCACTATCTATATCCCCATTTGTTAATGGGTTACTCTGCCCCTTATCTTTTTCATATACCCATACATGATTCCTATATGTATTGTCTTTCCAGTTAGTCGTCTTCTTAACAAATGCTACGTTCTTGCCATCATCCCTTATGTTTGTACTTGATACGGTTGGTAATGAAATACTCTCTTCTATACTTAGATATGTTTTTTCTTTCATTTTCATTAATACCCCCTCGTAATATCTAGTAATCTAATTTGTTCAATAAAGTGAAACTTTAATCAGTGGGGATGGTTTCCATCACCCACTGATTATTAGCCCCCACCAATCGGGTTTTTACGGGCAGCCCGACTCCCACCTAACTTCCTCGCATTCGCCGAATTTCGGGGAGTCTTACTGCCCGAAATTAGCGGGATAAAACCTCTGCCATATGCTGAACCCTTTAGAACTGTGTTTAGCTTTCACCACTGTAATACCCCAACCTTTACTAACTGTTAATAAAAAGTTCGTTGTCATAATAATTGGATCAGCTGGGTGTTTAATCCCAAGCTCTTCAGCAATAATAATCGCCTCTTCTTGTGGTAATAAAGGAAATTGTTCACGAATATCTAAACGATAACGGAAAATTCAGTTAAATGAAAGTAGTTCCGTTCCAAATCTGATAAAAATTCCTGTTGTCTGGCGGTCTTTATACCTTTTAATCTTGTTGAACACCCTAATGAGGAAACACTTTAAATTTTAAGCCAAGGCTGATAATCTGCTTCACTAACCTCTTTAAGCCACTTATCGATTTTAGTTGTTCTTTTTCTTTTCGACACAAAAACACCCCTTTAGATAAAAATATCCAAAAGGGCAAAGCTTCACAACTTTATTTTAAATCCACAATAAACTAGTTACTCTACCAATTTCCTACTCAACCGTAACAGACTTAGCTAAGTTACGTGGCTTATCAACATCACACTCGCGGTGAAGCGCTGCGTAGTATGAAATAAGTTGGAATGGAATAACTGCTACTAGCGGTGCTAGTGCTTCGTGTACAGCTGGTAATACGAAGCTGTCACCTTCCATTTCTAAGCCTTTCATTGAGATGATACATGGGTTAGCTCCGCGTGCTACTACTTCTTTCACGTTACCACGAATTCCAAGGTTTACGTGCTCTTGTGTAGCAAGTGCGATAACTGGTGTACCATTTTCGATTAAGGCGATTGTACCGTGTTTTAATTCTCCTCCAGCAAATCCTTCTGCTTGGATGTAAGAGATTTCTTTTAGTTTTAACGCACCTTCTAAACCTACGAAGAAGTCTACGCTACGTCCGATGAAGAAGCAGTTACGCGTTGTTGCTAAAAATTGTTTTGCTAATGCGTCCATTTCTTCTTTTTGATCACAAAGTACTACCATTGCATTTGCTACAAGTCCTAATTCGTGTGTTAAATCGAAATCAAGAACTTCACCTTTTGCTTTTGCAATGTCAGCCGCTAAGATTGAAAGTACTGCAAGCTGTGCTGTGTATGCTTTCGTCGATGCAACTGCGATTTCTGGTCCCGCATATAACGGAAGTGTATAATCAGCTTCACGAGAAAGCGTAGAACCAGGTACATTTGTAATCGTTAATGCTTTATGACCCATTTCATTTGTTTGCACAAGTACTGCACGGCTATCAGCTGTTTCACCACTTTGTGAAATGTAAATGAAGAACGGTCTTTCTGTTAATAATGGCATGTTGTAAGAGAATTCACTTGCTACGTGTACTTCAACTGGTACTTTCGCGAATTTTTCAATGAATTGCTTTCCAACAAGACCTGCATGATAACTTGTTCCGCATGCAATGATGTAAATGCGATCGCTATCTAAAATTGCGTTACGGATATCTGCATCCAGTTCAATCTCGCCATTTTCACCTTGATACTTTTGAATAATATTACGGATTACAAGTGGTTGCTCATCGATTTCTTTTAGCATGAAATGAGGATACGTTCCTTTTTCAATATCACTTGCATCTAATTCCGCTGTAAACGGTGCACGTTCAATCGTTTCACCTTGTAAGTTTTTAATTGTAATGCTTTCTTTTGTTACAATTACGATTTCTTTATCCATTAACTCGATAAATTGATCTGTAACTTGTAACATCGCCATAGCGTCGCTCGCCACAACATTAAAGTTGTCACCAACACCTACTAATAGCGGGCTTTTGTTTTTAGCAACATAAATCATGTTTGGATTTTCAGCATCAAGTAGTCCAATTGCGTAAGAACCATGTAAAAGAGATAACGTTTGACGGAACGCGTCTTCTACACTTAGTCCTGTACTTACTTGTTGTTCCATAAGCTGCACGATAATTTCTGTATCTGTTTCACTTACGAACGTTACATCTTGTAAATATTCCTTTTTCACTAACTCATAGTTTTCAATTACACCGTTATGAACTAATGTAAAACGCTTTGATGTACTTTGATGCGGATGCGCGTTTAGCTTGCTTGGAACACCATGTGTAGCCCAGCGTGTGTGACCGATTCCCACGCTTGCTGCTACATTCTCCTCTACGACTTCGCGAAGTTTTGCAATACGGCCTTTTTCTTTGTATACAACAACACCGTTCTCTGCTTGTACTGCAATACCTGCTGAATCATATCCACGATATTCTAACTTTTCTAAACCTTTTAATAAAATTTCCTTTGCATCTTGCTCTCCAATAAATCCTACGATTCCACACATGTTTAGTCGCCGTTACAAATGCTTACACTGCTCTGCGAACATGTAACGACATAGTCCGATACCATTTTTATTTATACTAAAAAACGGATTACATATTGCTAGCCCTGTAAGCTTGTAACGGCTTTCACCTTCCTCTCGATTGGGTTAAAGTCCGTATATACTTATACAGCTAGTATTCATCCGTTCCTCTTCTCTCATCACACTTTCACCTTTGTCCACTAAGTCACCTTAATGTTTTAAGTAAAAGTTTGCGGTTGTGATGAACAACCGGGAGTCATCCGCCGAAATCTCGATAAACTCCACCTCGTCAACTACACTACTTGTAGTTCTGGCGCTTTTATAATTCACAATATTTCCTTTGAGAAAAAGAACAAGACCATCGTATAACAAACAATATAAATCGTCAATGAAATTTTTTTCATTGTCTATAAAACATATGAAAAAGGAGCACTTTTTGTGCTCCTTTTAAATAAAATCGGCTAATTATTCAACGCCAACTTCAGCTTTCACAACTTCTACAATACGATGTACATACCCATCACAAATTTCTTGTGTCGGTGCTTCTGCCATTACACGAATAAGTGGTTCTGTTCCCGATGGACGAACAAGAATACGACCGTCTCCGTTCATTTCTTCCTCTACAACACGAATAATTTCTTTAATTTTTTCATTTTCTAATGCTAGTTTTTTATCTGTTACACGAACGTTTACTAGTAATTGTGGGAATTTTGTCATCTCACCTGCAAGTTCAGATAATGGCTTTTTCGTCATTTTCATGATGTTTACAAGTTGAAGTGCACTTAACATTCCATCACCAGTTGTAATGTAATCAAGTAAGATAATGTGACCTGATTGTTCTCCACCCAGGTTATATCCACCACGTTTCATTTCTTCCATTACGTAGCGGTCACCAACTGCTGTTTTATCACTTGTAATACTGTTTGCTTCAAGTGCTTTGTAGAAACCTAAGTTACTCATAACTGTTGAAACAACTGTATTATGTTTTAATTGACCAGTTTCTTTCATATACTTCGCGCAAATAAACATAATTTGATCGCCATCAACGATGTTTCCTTTTTCATCTACAGCGATTAAACGGTCGCCATCACCATCAAAAGCAAGTCCGATATCCGCACCTTTTTCTTTTACTAATTCAGCTAAGACTTCTGGATGTGTAGATCCTACGCCTTCGTTAATATTCATACCGTTTGGAGAAGTTCCCATCGTTGAAATATCAGCTTCTAAGTCTGCAAATAAGTATGGAGCTAAAGAAGAAGTCGCACCGTGTGCGCAATCTAAAGCGATATGTAAACCAGAGAAATCTTCCTCTACAGTTTGTTTAATGTATTGTAAATATTTTTGTCCACCTTCAAAGTAATCACTCACTTGGCCAAGGTTAGTACCTGTTGGACGTGGTAACTCGTCAACTTCTTTGTCTAATAATGCTTCAATTTCTGCTTCTTGCTCATCTGTTAATTTGAAACCATCTGAACCGAAGAACTTAATTCCGTTATCTTGTACTGGATTATGAGATGCAGAAATCATAACACCCGCTTGTGCATCTAAAGCTTTTGTTAAATAAGCCACACCTGGTGTAGAAATAACACCAAGACGCATTACTTCTGCTCCAGTTGATAATAGACCTGCTACTAAAGCTCCTTCTAACATATGTCCAGATACACGTGTATCACGACCAATAATTACTTTTGGACGATCTGTATCTTTTGTTAATACATAGCCGCCAAAACGTCCAATTTTGAATGCTAATTCAGGTGTTAATTCCTTATTTGCAACCCCGCGTACTCCGTCTGTACCAAAATATTTACCCATTATTATTCGCTCCTTTTTCGTGCTCTTTTTGATTATCTACTATTGGTTCTTGGCTCGTTTCTTGGCCGTTTTCTTTGTCTTTTTCTTTGTCTTGTTCTTTATCTTTTTCTTGTTCTTTATTTTTATCTTTTTCCTGATCCTTTTCTGGATCCGATTCAGGATTTTTTGGTTTTTCAGTTTGATTTTCTTGATTGTTTTTTGAATCTGGTGGTTCAATATTACCTTGTACTTCTTTATCCGGCTTTTCTTTCTTCACAATTGTGACTTTAGCACTTTTTTGTTTTGCTTCTATCGAAATATTACCAGGACCGCTCACTTGAATAGAAACATCCTTCGTCCCCGGAGATACATTTTGCAGATTAATCGCTGCTGTTATTTGAGCTGCTGTTATTTTATCTACTATACTTGCTTCTCCTGAAATATCAACGCTTATCTTTCCATCTTGTGGCGAAAGTAGCTGAGCAGTAACATCATTCGGAATTCCATTTTTTTGAATCGGGATACCATCAATAGTTTTACTTTTCGTTTGTTTTACCTTTTGTACCCCTACGGAAACCTTCACTTGATTTGGTTTTGCACTTGTTACACCTTTTGGCAATAAAACAGAGGCATCGAATGTTGTAGCATCCGTCAATTGACTAAGATCTACCTCGACCCCCTCTATAGATTGTATATTATCCAAAATGTCTTTTGGACCTGCTATCGTTACTTCTTTTGGTTCAACACTAATATTTGTAACAGCTAAACCTTCTGGTAAATTCCCTTTTTTCGCATATGTTAAAGGAACTGTTTTTTCGACGTTATTTGCTGTAGCTTGCGTTGCTACATTCAACGTTACACTAATTTTAGATGGATTTGTTCTTACATTTAAGCGTTTTCCTTCTTTATTATATAATGTAACTTCTGGTGTTTTTGTAACAGTTTTATTAACACCTTTTAAATCGATATATGCCTTAGCAGATGAAATACTTTCTATTTCTTCTTTCGTCCCAACTACCTCAACAGTATCAGGCTTAATAACTGATTTTTCAAGAGTAGCACCTGCTGGCATCTGGTCTTCATTTGATAATTTTAAATCTACATGAACATACTTTTTCGCTTTTTCATGAAGGGTGACTTTAATTGTTGCTGGTTGGACTGTTCCTTTCACATCCTCTGGAAGCCCATTCGCTTTTAAAGAAACTTCATAAGTTCCTTTTGGACTATCTCGCAAATCAACTGATATATCAAATTGTTTTTTTGCTTTTGCTGTAGCAACTGCTGATTTTGGGCCTTCCAACTTCACCTTGACTCCACCTGCTGGAATACCACTTACAATATATTTCTCTTCATCATACTTAAGGGTAATAGGATAATCAGTTAATGTTTCTTTCGTTTCATTTACGAAAGGTAATATACTCGATGTCGTATTTTTTTCAGTTAAAGTTGCTGACATAAAAAGCATACACGCCAATAGTAATGAGATTCCTTTTAAAAACCAATGATTCTCCATTAACTTATCCATGACGCTTTCTCCTCCAATTCCATAAAGACGAAGAAGTCGTTTTTTCGTTCCCACTAAATTCAGCTAACAACATATCCTTCAGCTGTTCTGTCTTCAAATCACGATGTAACTCACCGTTTTTCGTTAAAGAAATTTGACCCGTTTCTTCCGACACAACTACTGTAATACTATCAGTAACTTCACTAACTCCCATTGCAGCGCGATGCCTTGTTCCTAACTCCTTAGAAATAAACGGACTTTCTGATAGCGGAAGATAACATGCTGCTGCTTTAATTGTACTTCCCTGCATAATTACTGCTCCATCATGAAGAGGCGTATTAGGGATAAAAATATTAATGAGTAATTCTGATGACACATTTGCGTTCAGCGGAATACCCGTTTCCACATAGTCACCCATCCCAGTCTCTTTTGACAACGTAATTAATGCACCAATTCTACGTTTTCCCATATATTCCGTTGCTTTCGCTATCGCTGTTGCAACAATTTCAGGTTCATCGTCCTCGTGAGTTCCTACACGCGAAAACAAGCTACCTCTTCCTAGCTGCTCAAGTGCTCTTCGCAATTCTGGCTGAAAGATAATAATAACAGCTAAGAATCCCCACGTTAATACTTGTTCCGTTAGCCAATATAGCGTATGCAATTCAAGTAAAATACTAATCATCCGGACGACAATAATAACTGTAATACCTTTTAAAAGTTGAACAGCCTTCGTGCCACGGATTATAAGAATTAGCTTATATATAATAAACCATACAACAGCAATATCTAATGCCGTACTAAGATATTTCAAAATGGTCGTATCTTCAAAAGGCATGCTAACCCTTCCTCCTACTTACGAGCAATTCTATCCATATATTGAAATATTATTTTATGCTCTATCTGTATGTATTTCCAACAACTAGTTAATTATACCATACATGAAACAAACGACAATTACAAACGCCTCCTTAGCTTAAATTGGTAAGATGTCAAACTTTCTTATCCCACAGTGTAATACAAGTTATTATACGCCTATTTTCCAATAAAAAAAGCAACTTCACAGTTGCTTTTCTTACATTTATTTCAGTTTTTCACCGAATAAAGAACCCATTAAAGCAACCGCTGTTGTTGCTGTTCTGTTTCTCTCATCTAAAATTGTATTTACTTCAACAAATTCAGCAGATGTAACAATATCAGCTTCTGCTAACATCTCCATCGCTAAGTGGCTTTCGCGATAAGATAGACCACCAATTACAGGTGTTCCAACTCCTGGTGCGTCATGAGGATCAAGCCCATCTAAATCTAATGATAAATGAACACCATCAGTATGAGATAAATACGCAATTGTTTCTTCCATAACAGCCGTCATACCCATACGATCAATTTCATGCATTGAGAATACTTTAATGCCTTCTTCACGAATAAAGTCTTTTTCTCCTTCATCTAATGCACGTGCACCGATAATTACAACGTTCTCTTTCTTCACCTTTGGATATGCCCCATATAAGTCTACAAGTGAAGAATGCCCATATCCTAAACTTGCAGCAAGTGACATACCATGAATATTTCCAGATGGTGAAGTCTCTTCTGTATTTAAATCACCGTGTGCATCATACCAAATAACACCTAAATTTTTATAATGTTTCGCTACACCAGCTAACGTACCGATAGCAATACTATGATCGCCGCCCAATACAAGTGGAAAACGACCTTCTTCTATAATATGATCAACCTTACTTGCTAATTCATTACATACAGTTGCAACTTGTGTAAGGTTTCTTAACTTTGTATTTTCAGCTATTTCTTTTTCTCTCTCTATACATATATCTCCCATATCTTTTACGTTATATCCAATTTCTTCGATTCTTTCAATTACCCCTGCATAACGGATTGCGCTTGGTCCCATATCAACCCCGCGACGCATCTGTCCTAAATCCATTGGAACTCCAATAACTGAGATTTCTTTTTTCATAGATAGTATCCCCCTTTTATGCCTTCACTAAATATTTTAAATCTTTTATATAGTCTGACTCAACTCGACATTTTTCTGCATGGATATACATTTTATTCACTTATATTTACGTTAGAATCCCAATTTAAAAACTATTCTATGTATAAAGTTAACTTAATGAACCAACTAACTTTTCTATCAGCTAATATTTTTATCAGTGCTTTTCTCCATCACCACCTAGAATTACACAAAATATCCTCAAATAACTGAACAAAAAAACACTTCTACATTTAGAAGCGTTTTTCTGATGCTAGTTTCCACACTGCTGCAATATTTTTTGCTGTCATTTCGATATTCTCTTCTGCCGCTTTATATGCTTCTTCTAATGTCATTGGACTAGCTGTAATACTAAACACTGCATCAATTCCCTTTTCATAAACAATTGCATAGTTCGGAGATACAGATCCACCAATAGCAATTACAGGGATATGACGACATTTCGCCCGCTTCGCGACACCAACAGGAGCTTTTCCATAAGCTGTTTGTTCATCTATTCTTCCCTCACCAGTTACAATAAGATCGGCACCCTCTATACACTTATCAAAATTTGTGTAATCTAATACAATTTCAATCCCTTTTCTTAGCTGTCCCTTTAGCACTGCAACGACAGCAGCTCCCATTCCTCCAGCTGCCCCCGCACCCGGTATCTCAGATACATCAAAAGACACATGTTGTTTAAGTATATTAGCATAATGTTTTAAATTCTCATCTAGCTCTTTCATCATCTCTACATTCGCACCTTTTTGTCTCGCAAATACAAAAGACGCCCCGCTCAGTCCAACTAAAGGGTTATCTACATCACATGCTGCTTCTAACTTTATATCCTCCAGGCGTGAATCAATCCTAGAAAGGTCAACAGTGGTTATCCAATGCAATGTCCCTCCAGAGGGTTCTATTATCTCACCTTTCTTATTTATAAATCTTGCGCCTAAGGCAGATAGCATACCAGCCCCACCATCATTTGTAGCACTTCCTCCAAGCCCTAAAATAATGTGTTTGGCTCCTTGATCTAATGCATGTAATATAAGTTCGCCTGTCCCTTTTGTCGTTGTAATAAGTGGGTTTCTCTTTTCAGTTGGAACGTGTTGTAATCCTGATGCTGCCGCCATTTCAATAAATGCTGTCTTCTTATCTTTAGACATACCATAAAAGGCTTGCACGCTCTCTCCAAGCGGCCCTGTCACATTAAGTGATATAATTCTCCCCATTGTAGCGCCAACAAGAGATTCAACCGTTCCTTCGCCTCCATCTCCAATTGGTACTTTAACATACTCTGCTTTAGGAAAAATTGCTGCAAAGCCTCTTTCAATGGCTTCACATACCTCTATAGCTTTCAAGCTTTCTTTATATGAATCCGATGCAATGACAACTTTCATAATTACCTCCCCCTTATTCAATCCCCTTTTTTCATTTTAAACGATATATGAAAAAGTTTCCTTTTGAAATGGAATTTAAACACAAAAAAAGCTTACATCATTTGATGTAAGCTTTCCCTATTTATATGGAGCCTAGCGGGATCGAACCGCTGACCTCCTGCGTGCAAGGCAGGCGCTCTCCCAGCTGAGCTAAGGCCCCTTAGTAATTAAGCGGAAGACGGGATTCGAACCCGCGACCCCAACCTTGGCAAGGTTGTATTCTACCACTGAACTACTTCCGCGAAAATGGTGAGCCATGAAGGATTCGAACCTTCGACCCTCTGATTAAAAGTCAGATGCTCTACCAACTGAGCTAATGGCTCGTAAATGGCTGGGCTAGCTGGATTCGAACCAGCGCATGACGGAGTCAAAGTCCGTTG
>NZ_JBFPJI010000135.1:0-8859 GCF_040838205.1 Bacillus sp. S4 | reverse complement strand
ATGAAATATTTCATTTATTCCTATATCTTTCTCGGGATATACAATACCGTTTCGTATCACGATATTTACCTTTTACAAACAAATCATTTTGAATCGTATACTCATACTCCATATTTAAACGTCTCATTAATCTTTCAGATGCTTCAATACTATTAAGACGTAACTCATTAAAACCATAGCTAATAAAAGCTAACGCCGCTTCGGTAGCTAGTCCTCTTCCCCAATATTTTCATGATAAGGCGTATGCAATTTCCGATTTATGTATAGTTGAATCATAACTTATAAATCCACATGTCCCTATGAGTTTCTGCTTCTCTTTTAATACTATTCCAAGAGGAGCGACTTTTTCTTTCTCATATCGTTCCATGATTTCATAAATAAACTTTTTCGTATCATTTAACGATCGATGTTCATCTCATACAGTATAAGTTGTTAATTTATTATCCGAAGCATACTCGAATATATGTAAAATATCACTCATATCAATTTTTCTTAAGATAAGACGTTCTGTATACAACGTTGGATACGACCACTTCTCAACAATCATAGCGGCTTATGTTTAAATTTTTCATAATTCCGTACTTTTAATAAAAGGATATTCCCACAATCTGTACAAATATAAGCATCCACTGGTGAAGATGTGAACATCGTCTCCTTTTTTCGTATTTGTGCATAACCGATAAACTCACCTTCTCCTATGTTATGAGAACCGCAATGAGAGCATGTCTGCACGTCTTTCTGTTTCATGAGAGCACCACCTTTAATCTGTTTCTACTTCCCTTCGACAGTTCACTTCCATTTCCCTTCCAAAAATCTTCTTATTCTCTTACATTACAACAGGAATCCTATTAGAAAAATCGTATATATACTACGACTATATTATTTTATGGAGGAATTTTATGCGTACTATTATGACATACAATACAGCACAAGAAATTGAAAACGCAGAAATACATATGCTTTCTTCTAGATTAGAGGCACTACAAACAATAAGCGGCAACCCAATGCAAGTACAAATGAAAAAGTTCGGGAGTGCCACTGCCTTTTCATCAAAAGTAATTGCTGGTCCTGCTTTTAATACAGTAAAGGGCATTACATTTACAAATACAGATGAGATAGATGAAATCATCGCTTATTATCAATCACTACAAATCCCTTGCCGTTTTGAAATTACACCAGCGCAAGGTACAACTGAATTATTTCAATACTTATCTCAAAAAGATTTTTATCAATCTAGCTTCCATACCGCTTTATATAGTTTACCAAGAGAAGACCCATCGCTGCTGCCTTCTAACATTTCAGTACGCCAACTAAAAGAAAATGAATTTGATATTTTTGCAGACATATATGTACGTGGATTTAACATGCCATCCTTTACAAAATATGGTGTGCACCAAAATAACGAAATTCTCTACAATAAATCCGGCTGGCATTTTTTCATAGCCGAAGTTCAAAACACTCCTGCTAGTATAGGGGTACTTTATATAAATAAAGGTGTTGCTTCATTAGCTGCTTCTGCTACTTTGCCAGAATTTCAACGTAAAGGTTGTCATACCGCATTAATTCAAAAACGAATTGAGACCGCTGTTGCATCCAATTGTAATTTAATAGTTGGACAAGCAAGATTCGGTAGCGGCAGTCAAAATAATATGGAACGTGCCCATATGAAAATTGCTTATACAAAATCAATATGGACTGCGAAAGACATATAATTAACTTTCTTTTTCTTTCCATTACGAATGTATACATTTTATGACAATTACCTTTCTATCCTGTTACTCATTTGAATATTCAAACTAACTTTGTTACGCTATTACTAGATACATCATTCAACTTGCAATATGAAAAGAGAATTCTACTCAAACTACAAGGAGGAGAAATGTATGACTAAACATGATCATGGTTTAAAAGAAAAAGTAGAAGGTGCCATTGATAAGGTAAAGGGTGAAGTAAAGGAAGTTGTCGGAAAAGTAACTGACAATAAAAAATTACAAGCCGAGGGAAAATGGAATAAGGTGAAAGGCACTGCTAAAGATACTGTCGGTAATGTAAAAGAAAAAGTACATGAATATAAAGAACATAAAGAAAACAAATAAAAAAAGAGCCATCTGGCTCTTTTTATTTACCCTCATTCTTCTCTAACACATACAAATCTTCTTCAATATTCGTTAATTTCTCACTTACAAGCTTTCTTGCATCTCCAATTGCTTGATTGTATGCAAATGGTCCTACTAACTTTATCATTTCTTCTATTAAACGTTCTGCTTGGAAACGTCCAATTTCATCTAAATCTTCTTCAACGAAAAATTGCTGAATTTGTGCTACAAGCTCTTCTTTTTTATCATTCGTTATTTTTATGTTCATCATCATTCGTTACTCCTCTATATTTAAGATAATACTTTTCTTAACTCTACCATAGAAAAGCGATTTCCCGGACAAGTTTTTGTAACCCCTTCTAACTCCCTATGGCCGAGTATATTTCCTTTCTCTATGGCAAACTGCTTCATAAACATTTTACATAAAGAATATAATGAATTCATTTGTGCAGTATTTGGATCATATTTATCAAAATTTCCCGTCATACATATTCCAATTGTGTCACTATTATTATCTTTCGCATGTGCTCCAATATGTAAACCTCGCCCTTCGACTACAGTTCCATCTTCTTCAATAAAATAATTGTAACCAATCCCGCTCCATCCTCTTACCTTTTGATGAAATTCGTGGGTTTTATACACATCCCATCCATCTTCTGACGTATGGTGGATAATCAATTTATTTACTTTTTCTAAAGGAATTAACTCATTTTGAAATGTTAAATTTGCACATTTAATTTCCATATGAACATCCTCCTCTTACAAATCGATCATAATAACTGTTTTATCATCTGGTCTTATTCTATTTTCTCCTTCTAGCCTTTCAATGATTGCTACATATTCTTTTATACTATTCTTTCTTATATATACTACAGTTTGTTCTAACGACCACTCTGGGTGAAACAATCCGTCTGAACAAATAAAAATCCCACTTACTTCAGCTAGCTGTAATTCACCATATTGTAAATAATCCATAGCTTCTTTCATCCCATTTGCAACTGAGTAGCCGTTTGGCATATTTGCAAGATAGCGATTGTATTTTAACTGCTCCCGAACATCTTGAAAAACGTTTTCTTCCGGGACTGGTAAACCTTTTTTACGATCCTCTTCTCTCTTCTTTTTTGCACGTTTACTAATTCCTTGAACCGTATCTTTCGTTAATACTCTCATCGCTCCATCCTGAAGTATTGCAACGATCATACAATCACCTAACTGTGCATATTCAAGTTTCTCGCCTTCTATTTGAACTGCTGCAATACATGTACACCATAGATGGTCTTTTTTTCTCGTATCAACCTTGTACTCTAGCATCTTGTTTTGCAATAATTCATTCGCCTTTGCAACTTCACCTTGTAAACTATTAATCTCCCGTAACGAAGTAAAATGACTTGCAAATAAATGCGAAGCGATGTATGCTCCATTATGTCCTTCTTCATCACAAAATGGAACGAGCGGTGTTGCTCCATCACATATACCGTACATCATGTTATGTTCATTACAAAAAAATGAATCCTCACATTCTTGTTTTAAAGGACTTTTCTGTTGATACGTCGTTATCTTCATATCTGTATCCCCTTTCAAATAATCAAATACTCAAACTGTTTAGATTAATCTAATTTTCCGAAATAAACTGTTTTCACCTAAAACTTTCAATTTCATATATAATCTTGAAATAATATGATTATTTAGTGAAGGACGGGAAAAAGATGGTCAGATTTCTTGGTGTTATTTTTGGTTCTATTATTATTGCGATTGCCTTTAATCTTTTCCTTATCCCCCATAAAATTTTAAGTAGTGGAATTGGCGGAATTGCTATTATTTTAGGAATTGCAACCCCTGTGAACACAGGCATTATTAACTTTGTATTGAACTTACCTATCCTTATTTTAGGATACATAGGTCTTGGAAAAAAAGTAATTTTTAACACAGTTGTCTCTGTAATTGTATTATCTGTTGCACTATATTATATTCCTGTAAAAGTCGTAGCAACAGATCCACTTTTATCATCTGTATTTGGCGGTGTCATCGCCGGAGCTGGTATTGGTCTTGTCTTTAACTGCCATGGTTCAACTGGTGGATTTGATATTATCGGTATGTTGTTATCTCGCAAGCGAGATATTAAACTTGGTGGATTCCTTATTGCATTAAATACTGTTGTTGTTGTCATTGCGGGATTTTTCTTCACTTGGGATGTTGCCCTTACAAGCTTACTTTCAATTTATGTAACTGGTAAAGTAATTGATGCCGTTCATACAAAACATCGTAAAGTTACACTTATGATTGTAACAAATCAAGCGGAAGAAATGAAAAAAAAGCTTCTTTCAACTGTAGTACGCGGAATTACGTTACTTGATGGTGAAGGTGCTTATTCAAACGAAAAAAAACGTGTACTCATGACAGTCGTTTCGCGTGAAGAGTTAGCAAGTATGAAACTAACGATTTCCGAAATTGATCCTCATGCATTCGTTAATATTACAGAAACTGTTGAAGTGTTAGGATTGTTTAGAAAAGCATAAAAAACTAGGTGGACCTTAACCTAGTTTTTATTTTGCATAAATTCAATTCGATTTCCAAACGGATCTGATACGTAAAATCTAATCACGTCTGGTCGTGCATTATCATCTATTACTTCAACACCTTGCTTTATTAACTCTTGTTTAAATTCATCAATTTTCAAAACATAAAAAGCTGGATGCGCTTTTTTAGCTGGATTAAAGTTTTGCTCAACTCCGATATGAATCTCTTGATTTCCACACTTAAACCAACACCCACCACGCTTCTTTAATTCCTCCGGCTTTGGAATTTCCTCCATTCCAATTTTATTACCATAAAATTCTCGCGCTTCTTCTTCACATCCTACGGGCGCAGCTACTTGTACATGATCAATTCCTTGAATATAATTTTTCATATTACTTCCCCCTCTTCTATTCTAATCGTATAACGAAAACACATTCATGTAACTTACAGAAAATTAATTAAGCAATATAAGATTCTCTTATTACTACCTTTTATACCTTCCACTAATAATAAAAAAAGAAAATTTATTCTGTAATTTCCATTTTTTATAGAAATAAACGTCACACCTATATTATAGTTATTAATAGATCCATCTTTTTTAGATGCTAATTGTACGGAGGAAATATTATGAGTCGTAAAAAATATTCATCTACTCAAAAAAAGCGTCATCCGAACGTATCTGGACGCCTGCGAAACCATATACAAAATCGTTCTTTAGCAGAAATGTACGCATCTCTTTTCGAACATAACCCTGATAGTATTATTTCATTGAATTTAGAAGGAGTTATTTTACATATTAATCCCTCTGCTGAAAGAATATTAGGTTATACTTCTAACGAATTAGAGCGAAAAACAATCACTTCTATTTTAGAAGCACATATTTCTGATCAAGTACTACAATACATAAAAAATACTGCAGCTGACAATCAAAAAGAGTATATCGTCTCTATTTATCATAAAGACGGATATTTACTAGATGTCGTAACAAAATTAGTTCCTATTTTTGTTAAAAATCGTTTAACAGGTGTATACGCCATTATGAAACCCCTTGAAAAATCAGAAAGAATTGAGAAAGTATTACAAGAGAGTGAGAAACGATTACGCACATTAATGAATTCAATGCCTGCATTTGTTATTTTTAAGGATCATGAAGGACGCTGGCTTGAAGCAAATGACTATGCGCTTTCTTGTTTCAATTTCCATAACGTACCTTATCATGGAAAAAGAGATAATGAACTCATTCAATATAACGAAGCGTACCGCGAATCTTTTTTGCATTGTGAAGAAGTCGATGAACTAACATGGCAAAAGGGACAAATTCTTCACGGAGAGGAATTTATTATACATAGAGATGATTTCGACCTAGTTTTAAGTATTTCAAAGGTCCCACTCTTC
This sequence comes from Bacillus sp. S4, assembly GCF_040838205.1. Taxonomy (NCBI): domain Bacteria; kingdom Bacillati; phylum Bacillota; class Bacilli; order Caryophanales; family Bacillaceae; genus Bacillus; species Bacillus sp. S4. Next base: position 2,851 of record NZ_JBFPJI010000135.1, on the reverse strand, counting down.
CATCCTGATGGCTCACGCAAAGGTCTTATAGTGATGGGAAGGGACGTTACCGAACTAAAAGAAACTGAAAAGTTATTACGAAAATCCGAAAAGCTTGCAGTAGTAGGACAACTGACAGCTGGAATTGCCCATGAAATTAGAAACCCGCTCACTTCATTAAAAGGATTTTTAACATTATTACATCCAGAAATAAATGAGGAAAATAAATGGTATGTGGACGTTATGTTGAGTGAGATTTCACAAATGGAATCTATAACAAGCCAATTTATGGCGATGTCTAAACCACAAGTGTTATCTATTCATACATGCAACGTACAAACATTAATTGAAGAAGTTGTAACTTTTATTTTACCAACAGCAATTATGCATAGCGTTCATATCATCATGGACCATTTCGATTATATTTCTGACATTCAATGTGACAGTAATCAATTAAAACAAGTTTTTATTAACATAGTAAAAAATGCGATTGAGGCTATGCCTGATGGTGGTAACATATTCATTCAAACAACTTCGTTAGAAAATGATTTTGTTTCAATACGCATTATCGATGAAGGTTGTGGGATTCCTGAAGAGCGTATGGCTCGTCTTGGCGAACCTTTTTATAGCTTGAAAGAAAAAGGAACTGGCCTTGGCTTAATGATGTGCTATAAAATCATTCAAGAGCATCACGGGAAATTATTCATTTCAAGTGAATTAAACATAGGAACAACTGTCGATATCCAATTACCAGTTGCTACAGCTCAGCCTGTAACAAACTCTTAACTATGGTACATGAATATAGTAAAAGATATCTGTTATAAGTAGTTCAGTTATTGTGGAAAACATCTACACTAATACGCTAAAAAGCTCAAAGTCCCTATATGACTCTGAGCTTTTTAGCGTATAAAACGCATTTCATTACATCCATTCTCTTCCATGTTCACGAATAAATTTAATATCCTTTTCGTAATGTTCAAGGTGTCCTTCATCTATCATCTTTTGGAAGTTCATATCGCCTTCTTTTGCTTTTCTTTTCATGTATTTACATAATCCTTCTAATCGTAGAAGTACCATCTCCAAATAATCCTCGTCCATACCCTCACCTTTATAGGACTCAAAAAACAATTTAATCCTTTGCTTTATACGTTCCACATGCTGTAATGAATTATAATAAACTGCCTTACCTGTTTCCGTATAATAAACTCTACTTAATGGGACACAAGTGTAAAGAGTATAGGCTATGTCCCAAAGTCTTGGTCCAGGACCAGCAACATCAAAATCAATAATACCTACTGGTTTTTCGTTATTAAAAATAATGTTATATATTGCAAAATCATTGTGGCATACAACCTCTATTTTATTTGGAGTATTATCCATTGGTTTCCAATCATCTAATAAAGGAAAATCACTCACAGCATCATGATAAAGACGGAGCATCTTCGCTATTTCTTTTAAAACATCATTAGACCACATGTACTCTTTTAAAGGATAATTACCAGCTTTCCCTTCAATAAATGATAATATCTCTCTATCTTTATCATCAATACCTAAAAACTTTGGTGCATAACTAAAACCTTTATTTTCTAAATGATTTAATAGCTTATGAATTTTGGTACTGCCTTGCTTTAATTCTCGTCGAACTGTATCTTCTGAACGATATACGTTTGAGACATTGCCTCCCGTTAGCATTTCTTCATTTTCGTAGTTTGCCATCTAATAGTTTCCCCCATTATTAGAATAATCGACACTCCTGCTCATTAACAAAACAGGAACCCCTTTACTTTTATTTTAACATAACTTTCCTATTCTCTTTTAACCCCTTAAATTGCAACAAAAAAATCGAGTATAAAATCTTTATGATTTTACACTCGATTTAGTCTACTATTTATGCATGTGAAAACATTTTTTCATACCATTCTGTTGCCTTCTCTACTTCATTCATCGTTAATTGATGTCCTCTATTTTCCCAATGCATTGTTACATTAGCATTTGCATTTTCTAATAGCATCTTCAATTCCTCTGACTCAGAAGGTGAACAAATTGGATCATTTGTTCCAGCAGCAATAAACACTGCTTTCTCTCCTAAATTAGGAAGTTCTATCCCTCTTCTTGGAACCATTGGATGATGAAGAATGGCACCTTTTAATGCATTTTCATAATGGAATAATAAACTCGCTGCAATATTTGCTCCATTTGAATACCCAATAGCTACGATATTATCTCTATCAAATTCATATGTTTTTGCTGCTTCATTTAAAAATTCATTTAATTCCTTCGTACGGAAAACAAGATCCTCTTCATCAAAAATACCTTCTGCTAATCGGCGGAAGAAACGAGGCATCCCATTTTCTAATACATTTCCACGAACACTTAAGACAGAAGCTTCCCGATCAATTCTTTCTGCAAGCGGTAATAAATCTAATTCATTTCCTCCCGTACCATGAAGCAATAATAGTGTTGGTTTTGACTCATCTTTTCCTTTTTGAAAAACATGTTTCATCATTTTTCTCCCCTTTCAATTCCTTATATAATTAGTATAATTCTCTTACTTAAATTGGTAATAACCCTTGTTCAATCTGTTTTCTATGCTGATTATATCGCTGTGGTAATTTTAATTCCTCACCCATCGTCTTCTCCACGCCCTTTTTTATTTCATTACAAAAAACGTTTATTTGCTAAAATTCATTATTCATTTTGTCCATATGATAAAGTTCAATCCGCAATGCTATTTTATCTCAATTTTGAGATACCTCTCAAAAAAACTAACACATTTCATCTCGCTCAGAAATTATCTCGAATTCGAGATAATCCGCAAAAAAAACTACAGTTCTTATGATTATATTTAAAATATTGATTTTATGTTTTTGAC
>NZ_JBFPJI010000134.1:0-8986 GCF_040838205.1 Bacillus sp. S4 | reverse complement strand
AACCACTACTTTGTCATGTTTTTCTCAAAAAAGAAGAAAAATTGACAAAAATAAAATAGGAAAGTGACATACACTCTCCTATTTTATTTCTCTATGCATATGAATGTAAACCCGCGATAATTAAGTTTACTACAATAAAGTTAAACATAATGATTGCAAAACCAATTACTGCAAGCCAGGCGGATTTTTCTCCATGCCATCCTTTAGATAAACGTAAATGCAATACTGCAGCATAAAAGAGCCAAGTAATAAGCGCCCAAACTTCTTTTGGATCCCACCCCCAAAAGCGCGTCCAAGCGATTTGAGCCCAGATCATTGCAAAGATTAACGCTCCTAATGTAAACACTGGGAATCCTATCGCAATAGAACGATATCCGATTTCATCTAATAAATCACTATTCGTATTCTTTACTAACGGCTGAAGTGCAGCTGACACTCGCTTACGTAAAACAAGTCTTAATACAATATAAAGTAGTGTTCCGACTAACACTGACCAAATAACAGTATTTAATTTTTTCGCATTTACAATCGCTGGGACTTCAACTGTTGGCTCTAATTTATTTTCCGTCATTAATTTCCCTTCATGCGGTCCAACTAAAGCAGGGAGATTATACTTCATCTCAACTTGTTGTTCATTTTTATCAATCCATTGAAACTTCGCTTCGTATTTCATACTAGAAAATACCGTTGTTATTCCAATAAATCCAACTGTACAAACAAGTGTGAAAACTACTGTCTCTAACCAAAATGTACGCTTACTTCTTGTTGATTGATCTACATTTTTCAGTAAATACATTACGCCTGTAATAAAGCTAATTGCTAATATTGCTTGTCCCGCTGCCGCTGTCGTTACATGAATATGTAGCCAATTACTCTTTAAAGATGGGATAAGCGGCGAAATTTCTCTCGGGAACATACTTGCATAAGCGATTAATAAAAGAGCTACCGGTAAAGCAAATAAACCAATAATACTTACACGATATACAAAGTACATAATGATAAAAGCTCCCACAAGCATCATACCAAAGAAGGTACCAAACTCGAAGAAATTACTAACGGGTGCATGTCCTGATGCAATCCATCTTGTAATAAAATATACTATTTGCGCAATAAATCCTAAAATTGCTATAGTTATACCTATATTTGCCCACTTATGACCTTTTTCTTTAATTGATCCTCCAAAAAATAAAGTTGCAATTAAATATAAGATGAACGCGGCGAACAGAAAATTACTACTTATTTGTACCATATCGTTTCCCCACCTTAACTAATTTTTTTATCATTCATTTTATCGTGTGGTTGTGGAATCGCTGTTCCTTCTAGTACTCTTTCAATATCTTTCTTTAAGCCGAACCAATTTTTATTCGTATGGCCTGCAACCCACCATTCATCATTAACACGTTGTATCCAAATACGGCGATGGTTCCAATACATACCTTGAATCACACCAACCATAAATATAAATCCTCCAATACCGAGAATCCAAAGCGTCAAATCTTTTCTTACTGTAAGAGCTGTTGCATTTTGCATTTCCACACCTGCAAATGACATTTTATATTTATTATTCCCGTCAGGCTCTATGTTTTGCTGAATACCGACGAAACTAACTTCACCATCTGGTGTTTCCGGGGTAAACATTTTAAAGACGAATGCAGGATTATTCGGTAATTTTGTTTTCGTATTCGGCCTTCCATTCTCATCAAAATAAAAATCAGGAAAATAGCTTAATAGTTCTAGAGAATGCCCATTTCCTAAATCATATTTTTCTGTAGGATTCGCTAAATCTACTTTAATCGGTCCCCACTTTTGATTATTTTCTTTGTTTTGCAAATGGAAAGACATGCTTTTAAATTCACTTTCTTTGTAATCCACTTGATAAACAGCAAATTGATCAAATTTCAGTGGCTCATTCACTCGAATTTCAGCTTCTTTTACCTTTTCTAATTTTGGTTTTTGACCCGCTATATTTTCTCCTACCGCTTTATATAATACAGCATTTGTTTGGAAGTTTTTCGCAATCATTTTATCACCAACACGATCAATTGCTTCATCAAAAACTTCTTTATCCTTACTCTTATCATAAACTTCCTTGATAAACTTTTCGTTTTTCAAATAGTATTGACCATCTGTTCCTGGTATTTCTTTCGTTTCACCGTCACGTAACCAAAGTGCTTCATCTACATACATACTCGGTAAAAAACGTAGCATTGCACCGAATAGAAAGATAATAAGACCAATATGGTTTACATATGGACCCCAACGGGAAAAACGTCCCTTTTCCGCTAAAACGTTCCCGTCTTCCTCTTTCACATTATAATTACGTTTCTTTAAATTAATTTGAACTCGTTCTAAGTCACCTTCATGCGGCGTACCAGTCCCGTTCACTCTCTGTCTTTTTAAAAAACTTGGGTGTCTTTTCACCCCTTGTTTTTTTAAAGCTTTATAAAGAGGAATGACACGGTCTAAACTACATATAACAAGTGAAATACCAATGGAAGCAATTAAAATCATGTACCACCATGATCCATATAAATTATTAAATCCTAATTGATAGTATAATTGTCCTAAAAATCCATACTCGGTCTTATAATATTCAGCTGGTTCGATTCCTGGAGTTATGTACATTTCTTGGGGAAAGATAGTTCCTATTGCCGATGCAGCTAAAGTTATTACAATTAACCATACACCTACTTTTACAGAAGAGAAAAAACTCCAAATTTTATCGACTATCGTTTTTGTATGTGTGAGAGATCTCCGGGCACTCCCCTCATATCTCATATCCAATAATTTCATATTTTCATTACTTTCAAATGGTTTCCCACATGCTTCACAAAAAATGGTTCCTATCGGATTAACATGTCCACATTCACACTTAATTTCTTTCAAAGCTCTCACCGCCCTTTTATCTATATGTACTATTGTATATTCCAGCTTAGAGTTACCGCAATACTCAGAATTTTTAAAGCGAAGGCGCTATACGTAAGCACCTCTTATGTAAAGGCTTTCTTAATTATGGAGTAATTTTCTTTAAGTACTCTTCCAATTGTTCCTTCGTTTGCTCACCTATAATTTGCTCTACTACTTTGCCTTCTTTATCAATTAAAAAGGTTGTTGGTAATGGGCCTACTCCATATGTACCTATGATCTTTTGCCCTTTATCAATTGCAACTGGGAATTTCAAATCATATTGTTTCACAAAGTTCTTCACTGCGATATCCGTTTCATCTGCATCTAAGGCAATAATTTCAACGCCTTTTTCTTTATATTTCGGATATAACTCATTCATATAAGGCATTTCTTTTTCACAAGGTTTACACCAAGTTCCCCAAAAATTTAAAAATACACCTTTTCCCTTTAAATCTTTTAATTCTATATTCTTTCCTTCTAAATCAGTTACAACAAAGTTAGGTGCTTCTTTTCCAATTTGCATTTTCTCTTTATCAGTAAAAAATCCTTGATATAGCGTAAACCCTACCGCACCGCTTAAAATGAGCAAAATGATAACACGAAATAATAAGCGATTTTTTTTCATATTGTCTCCCCTCTCTTCGACGAGTGATAAATATATGTATTTTTTAATAAATCACCAGCGGAGCATTCCACTGGTGAAAGTTTCACAATATAAATTAGCGAGGCTTTGTAGAAGCCAATGCACGTAATTGTTTCACCTCATGTGGTGTCAATTCTCTTGCATCACCAGGACGCAAGCTACCCACTTCTAAAAAGGCATAACGTTCACGTTTTAGTTTCATTACTTTACAATCTAACGCTTCAAACATGCGGCGTACTTGACGGTTACGTCCTTCATGAATCGTTAATTGTACAATCGCCATCTCTTTACGCTTGTCCCAAGAAATAATTTTCACTTGTGCTGGTGCTGTTTTCCCATCTTCTAATGCAACACCTCGTTCTAACATGCGAATTTTATCACCTGTTAATGGCCCTTTAATTTTCGCAACATACGTTTTTTCAACTTTATATCTCGGATGCATTAATACATTTGCAAATTCCCCATCATTTGTCATCAATAATACGCCAGACGTATCATAATCTAAGCGTCCGATTGGGAATAAACGTTGTCTAATTTCAGGGAAAAAGTCTGTTACAACATTTCTTCCTTTATCATCTGATACACTTGAAATTACACCAGTTGGTTTATATAGTAAAAAATAAACAGGTTCTTCTTTTTCAAGAGGGATGTTATTTACTTCTACTTTATCTTGAGGAGTTACTTTTGTTCCTAACTCCTTCACTATTTTCCCATTAACTTTCACTTTCCCTTGCTGAATTAATTCCTCAGCCTTTCTTCTCGATGCAATACCTGCTTGCGCAATCACTTTTTGTAATCGTTCCATCTCTTTTTTTCACCTCAAATTTATCTTACCTTACATTAGAAAGACTTGGCAACCGCCTAAGCTTTATGCCATTTACTTCGCCTATCTTTAACAACATAGCAATGATAATAAACGTATAAAGGCTATACCACGTTTTCACCCTTTATTATTATTTACACTTTTTCATGTTGTCCACGATAAAAGTTCACCATTTTGTCAAAAATACCGCATAAAAAAACCACTATTAAACTACACGTTAATAGTGGTCGTATACGTATTATAAGCGAAATAGCGAAAAAAATGAATAGCATTACCGAAACAATAGGGAAACAAACACAATCGAACAAATAATTCCGATTAAATCCGCAAAAAGTCCCACCTTTAATGCATCTCCCATTTTTCTAATACCGACAGCCCCAAAGTATACTGTTAATATATAAAAAGTCGTATCTGTGCTACCTTGCATCGTTGAAGCTAACCTACCAATAAACGAGTCTGGCCCATATGTAGCGATTAAATCGGTCGTAATACTTAAACCAGCAGATCCCGAAATCGGACGTATAAGTGCAAGTGGAACGATTTCGGCTGGTACATGAATAAAGTCTAACATCGGCTTCATTACCGATATCATCGCATCTAAAGCACCTGATGCCCGGAAAATAGAAATAGATACAAGCATTCCAACCATAAACGGCAAAATGGAAACCGCAATTTGAATCCCTTCTTTTCCGCCCTCAACGAACGATTCATACGTTGGAACTTTCTTTATCGTGCCATACAAAAGGATAAAACCAATTACACAAGGAATTACCCATAATGAAATTGTATTTACAATACTCATTTTTTCCGCCCCTTTCTACTCCTTCTCCGGTAAAAATAGCGGTCAATCCAAATCGCTCCAATCATCGATAACACTTGTGCTATAAATGTTACGCCAACGATTTCAGTAGGGTTTGCTGATTCATAAGTCATTCGAATTGAAATGACAGTAGTCGGAATTAATGTAATTGCTGAAGTATTTAATGCTAGAAACGTCACCATAGAACGACTTGCTGAATCCTTTCCACCATTTAACTCTTTCAGTTGTTCCATTGCTTTAATACCTAAAGGTGTTGCTGCATTACCTAACCCAAAAAAGTTCGCCATCATATTTGATAAAATGAATCCCATTGACGGGTGACCCTTCGGTATTTCTGGAAATAATCTTTTTACTATCGGCATAAAAAGTGATACTAACTTCTTTAACAATCCAGCTTCCTCAGCAATTTTCATTAAACCGAGCCAAAATACTAAAACACTAATAAGCCCAATACAAATCGTTACAGCATCTTTTGACCCTTCAAACACTGCTTTGGTCACTTCTTCCATCGTTCCATTTATCATGGCATACACAATCCCTATAACTGCCATCGCTGCCCATACGAGATTAACCATCTATCCCAACACCTATCATGTAAGAGAAGATTTCTTTTACGTTATTCCAATACATTCCCGTTGTAGCTACTAACTTTCGTTTACTGTAAAACAAATTTCGTTCTCCAACTTTCTCGTTCCCTACATAAATTTCTGTCTTCCCAATCTTTACTCCATCCGTAAGTTTTTCACTTTTATCGAGCTCAACTTTCAATAACACGCTCTTTCTTTCCTCTTCAGTTAAAGGTACAGAAAAACTATTTTTCGTATAAACATGATTGGCATATTTCTTTTCATTTATTTCAGCGAGTGCGCCTTGTCCTAAAACTTTCGCTTGCTTATAGCGTTCAAAGCCTTTATCAAACAAATTCATATGATCATCCCAGTCACTAGAAGCACTCAAAGTTACGACAATTAAATCTAGTCCATCTTTTGAAGCTGTTGTGACAAGCGTCCGTCCTGCTTTCTTCGTAAAACCTGTCTTTCCCCCTGTTGCAAATTCATAATAAGATGTCACAAGCTTATGTTTATTTTTCCACGGATAATCCCAAGAATCTGATTTATACGTTTTTGTTCCAAAAATTTTCTTAAAGGTCTCGTTCCCCATTGCATATTTCGTTAATAATGCCATGTCATAAGCCGACGAATAATGCGATCCATCCCCATCCAAGCCATGCGGGTTTGAGAAATGTGTATCTTTCATTCCGATTTCTTTCGCCTTTTCATTCATTAAATATACGAACCCTTCTATACTCCCTCCCACATTTTCAGCAATTACTTGTGCTGCATCATTACCAGATCTAAGCATTAATCCGTAAACTAAATCTTCTAGCTTCACTTTTTGTCCAGGTTTTAAATAAATTGCCGATCCTTCTACTCGTACCGCTTCATTACTAACCGATACTAACTCTTTCATTTTTCCTGATTCAGCAGCTAACAATGCTGTCATAATTTTTGTTATACTAGCAATTTTTTGTGGCTCATGTTCTAATTTTCCATATAGCACACGACCGGATTGTTGTTCCATTAAGACTGCGTTACGAGCACTGACACCACCGTTCATTTTTGCATATGCAGGAATCGGCATAACGCTTGCGTACATTATAATTAGCGTAATTATTATACAAATCCGTCTCATATTTCCCCCCCACGTCCTTTTGGCACTTTTTGTACAAGTTTATGCTTGGCCTTTTAAAATATGAACGAAATCTTCCTTCCACCTCCACTAAAAAAGACGCATGGGATATGCGTCTAATACGGTGTCCATTCAATTTGCTTCGCACTTTCAAATCTCTTTTCTACATCTGGCCAATTTACAACATTCCACCAATTTTTAATATATTCATCTTTTCGATTTTGATATTGTAAATAATACGCATGTTCCCATACATCCAGTACAAGGAGTGGTATCGTATCCCACTGTGTAAACAATTGATGAAGCGTGCTTTGCAAAATTTCTAATCTTCCGGACCGAGGCACCCATACAAGGATTGCCCATCCAGACCCCTCAACTTTCGAGGCCGCCTCTGTAAAATGTTTTTGGAAACGTAAGTAACTCCCAAAATCCTTCTCAATTTCTTGTGATAATGCCCCTCGTGGACCCCCGCCCCCATCTTTTTTCATATTATTCCAAAATATCGTGTGTAAGTAATGACCTGATCCATGAAAAGCCGCTTCTCTTTCCCAATGCTTAATTAAATCAAATTGATTTGTTTTTCTCGCTTCTTCCATCATCTTCTCTGCTTTATTTAATCCTTCCACGTAACTACGATGATGTTTATCATGGTGTAACATCATAATTTCTCGTGAAATGTACGGTTCTAGCGCATTATATGGATAAGGTAATGGTGGAAGGGTATGCCCCCCAATCGGAACAGCGCGTTCGCTATCCCCTCTTTCACATAGTTCATATTCCTCTCCTTCTTGCATAAATACTTCCTGTAAATGGTGTTGAATATGTTCTACATCCTCACTTATTTCGTACATAAACTCGGCATCTGTGTCGTATTCATGCTCTTTCATACGCTCTAATAACGTCTGAATTTTATAAGCAAGCATATGGACATCATACACTTCCATTGCACGGCTATCTAATACGTGAAGAACACTTTCACACCAACTTTCTACTTCATGAAAGTAATCTGTAAATACACCTTGCTGACTCATGTTACACCTCCTTATTGCTATCCACTTAAATATATTCAATGAAAATCCCTTATATAACTGTACAAAAGGAAAAGAAGCTAAGTGTCCTTAGCTTCTTTTCCTTAATTAATATTTGTGCAACATTTTTGTTTGGTAATCTGTCTCATAATATTCTAGTTCTTCACGCATCAATTGAAATTTCCCTTCTAACTCCTTCATCACTCGTTCTATAGATACAGGAGGGATTTGCTGAAAAACAATAGAATTTTTCCCTGTATAAGCAGAACGACTATTTTCATACCAATGATCATTCTTTGGCGAAAAAAACTCTGCAATTACTTGATGGTAAATCTTATATAAAACTTTTTCAGCTGCGGTCTTTCGAAATGGTTGGCCATTCAACAAAACAAAACATGCATCAAGTCCTTCTTCACAAAAAACAAGAAGTCTTCTTATTGATGCTAATATACCTTTATAATATTGCTCGTTTCCTGTTGGTGTCTCCTCCAATAAAGAAGGTAACGTATGATAATTCACATAATTAGTTATCAAGGAAATTACATCTTCTAAAAATATAGAAACTTGTTCTGTTTGATTTTCAACCATCAAATTAGACATGGCTTCTCTCTCCTTTGCCGTTTTACGCTATTTCTACTCTTTTATTTTTATGTAATTCAGCTAATATTTCTTGTACTTTCACCACTGTTCCCTCGTCAAAGTATCGTTGAAAGTCTGTTACTTCATTGAGATACAAGCGCTTCTGCGCGCGTAGCTCTTTATTGTTCACTAAACAAGCGATCGCTACAATATCTCGTAAATATACGTCTTGTTCTTCTACTTTATAAACTGGATTTCCTTCAAAAGGGGTAATTTCTTGTAAAATTTCTTCAAAATATCGAACATATAAGACAGAAAAGGTTTTTTCTTGATTATTTAATATATATGTCACTTCAGATCTATTAAAAAAATCTTCTGATGTATTCGGTTTTGCTTTTTCTAACTCATATCCTGCATAACCTATTATAATCATCTACTTCCCCTCTCTTCCTTCTTTCATCTTATCTTAACTTAATTTTCTGATAAACGAAATATTC